>JANPDZ010000414.1:0-7227 GCA_031431735.1 Acidobacteriota bacterium
CCGAGATCAGCATTTTCTCGTCAACAAGAAATCGCGTGCTTCCGTCAGGCAGTAAATATCGGCGTTCCGCGATCTTTTCTACTTTGTCCTCGATCCCGATCGTCGAAGCGAGCCGCGCAAAAAACAATCCCGATGGTTTCAAAACGCGCCACATTTCCCGAAGCATTCGGTCGAAATGCGGCACGTTGTCGGCAAAATGAAGCACCGCGCTGCTGATCACCGCGTCGAAACTGTTATCGGGAAAAGGCATTTCTTCGACGCTTGAAACACGAAAGTTTTCGGGCGGAATATCAGGCGCAATTATTTGTGCAAGACGGCGAACGTGTTTGATTGTTTCCGCGTTTTGGTCAATTCCGAAAACCGGGAAACCGCTACGGAGAAAATAGACGAGATTGCGCCCGCCGCCGCATCCGGCATCGAGAATGCGCATTTCGGGCGAGAAACGATTTTTCAAAAATTGGTCGAACAAATAAATATCAATGTCGCCAAAAATTTCGTTTATGTTAATCATTTTGTTGATGTTGAAAATCCTCGCGGACGAATGAAAACATCACCGCGTCGTGAATCTCGCCGCCGATTATCAACCGTTTTCGCAAAACGCCTTCACGCATTGCGCCGGCTTTTTCTGCCGTCTTTTGGCTCGGGACGTTTTCAACTGCGACAATAATTTCGAGGCGGTTGATCGGCCGATCTTCAAAAGCCGCTTTGGCGAGAAGCCGCGTTGCCGCGCTTGCCGTTCCTTGGTTTTGTTTTGAAACGCGGATCCAATAACCGAGATTGTAAAATTTATGCTGATCGTTTGGCTGATTCAGCCCAACGCCGCCTAAGAATTCATCCGTTTTTGCATCAAAGATAACAAAGCCGAATTCCGTTTCGGTTTGCCAGTTTCCCATGACCTTTTGGATAAAAGATTCGCTTTCGGCAATTGCGTAATCGTTGTGACACCACGGCATCCAGCGCGAAAACTCGCCGCCGCGCGATTCACTTGCGGCCTCAAAAAGCAGCGGCGCAAAGGCTTTTTCGTATCGTTTGAGTGTGATTCGGTCGCCGTAAATTTCAGTCCGCACTTTCAGGAATCTCCGCTTTTGTTTCTCTAATTCTTCGATTCGCGCTCTGAGACGCGCAATTTCCGCGTCAATTTCTTTGCTTTCAGGTTTTTCACTTAACCAAGAAATACACGAATTTTTACGAAAAGAAAACTTTGGTAAATTCAAATTTCCAATCTTTCGCGCTTGATCTTCAAACCATTCAGATTGCCGAGTGCGCCAAACGCGATTTTTTCGGTTTGGAAAAATTCGCGGGCTAATTCCTGAACTTCCTCAAATGTGACGGCTTCGATTTTTTGCAGCGTTTCTTCAAGAGAAATTTGTCTGCCGTGGATCATTTCAAGATGCGCGAGCGTACCGGCACGCGTTGAAGAATCTTCCAGACCCAAAAGAATCGAGGCGACTGATTGCGCTTTGACGAGTTCGAGTTCTTCATCTGAAATTCCGCTTTTGACTACGGCGCGCAGTTCTTTGAGCGAAATATCCAGAACTTCTTCGGTTTGTTTCGGCGAAGTTCCGGCGTAGATCGAGAACACGCCGCAATCCTGATACAGTGCCGCGCTCGCGCCGACCGACTATGCCAGACCTTTTTCCTCGCGCACTTTTTGCCAAAGGCGCGACGAAGTGCCGCCGCCGAGCGCGTTTGTCAGGATGTCGGCGGCATAACGCCGTTCGCTTTGCGCGTCAACAAACGGTGTTGCGATGATCAGATGCGCCTGTTCGAGATTTTTATTTTTCTTAATAATTATCGGTGCGGCGATTGTCGGAGGTTGGTCTTTGGCTTTTGGTTTTTGGTCTTTGGTCTTTGCGCTGAAGAATTTTTCGGCGAGCTCGACGATCTGTGAGTGTTCGAGGTTTCCCGCCGCCGCGATGATCAGGTTCGAAGCGTTAAAGGTTTCTTCGTGAAATTTTCGCGTCACTTTGTGGTTAAAAGATTTGACTGTTTTCGGTGTTCCGGCGATCGAGAGTCCGAGCGGATGACCGAGAAAAAGTTTTTCGTTGAAAAGCTCGCCTAAAATATCTTCGGGCGAATCGTCGGTCATTTTGATCTCTTCGATGATGACCTTTTGTTCGCGTTTTAATTCTTTTTCGTCAAAACGCGGATCGGTCAGCATATCGGCAAGCAGATCAAAGGCTTTGGCGAGCTGATCATCAACGACTTTCATCGCAAATCCGGTTTCTTCGTGCATCGTAAAGGCGTCGAGATTGCCGCCCAAACGGTCGGTTTCGATCGCAATTTCGAGTGCCGAACGCCGCGCAGTTCCCTTAAAAACGGCGTGTTCGATAAAATGTGAAATTCCGCCCAGTTCGGCGGGTTCGTGGCGCGCGCCTTTGCGGAAAAAAAATCCGAGCGTCACGCTGCGGACATCGGGCATTTTGTCGGTGAGAATTGTCAGACCGTTTTCAAATCTTGTCGTCTGTATGTTTTCTTTCATCGTGATAAAGCAAATTAACAATCTATCACGCGGGAAAGTAAAGACTCAACAAACAAAGTAAAAAGACGGTCAAAGACCGCCTTTAAACTAAGAAATCTAAGTTGCCAGTTATTAAAATTAAGATAATTTCAACGCAGAGAACGCGGAGAACGCAGAGGAAAACAAAGAGAAATCGGCTAATTTTGTTTTTAATTTAATTATTAGCCGCAGTTTTTAGTAAAAATTGTGCAGAAAATTTCAAAAACCTCTCTGCGTCCTCCGCGGTCTCTGCGTTAAAATATGTCCCGCAACTTGGATTAAGAAGCTGTTTTTATTCTTTAATTTCCGGCTTCACTTCTTTTTGAACGGTTTCGGGTTTCTTCGCCGGTTCTTTCGGTTCAATCACTTTTTCGTCCTGATTGATGCCGAGTTGCGCCATTACTTCGGGGAAACTTAAACCGAGCGATTGAAGCTGTTGGAGAAGCGAAAAAATCAGCGTCGGCGCGGTGTTTGCGAAACGATTGATGCCGCTTTGTCCGTTGCCGTCGCCGTTTCCGCCATTGTCAATCATCACTATCTTATCAATTTTGCCCAAAGGCTCGGCGACCGCCCGGAAAATAGGCGCGGACGATTCGATGATCGAAGGCAATCTCTCAAGAATCGTTTGCAACCGCGCCGCATCGTTAAATTCGCGCCACGCGGCGGCTTTTTCCTTGATGGCGACGGCTTCCGCCAAACCTTGCGCTTCGATGGATTTTGCTTGTGCTAAACCGGTTGCTTGCAATTTTTCGGCTTCCGCCAAACCGAGTGCGCGGATCTTTTCGGCCTCGGCACGACCTTCGGCTTCGACGGCCGTTGCGCGTCCCTGACCTTCTTTTTGCAGTTTTTGCGATTCGGCTTCGGCTTGCGCGATTTGCGCTTGTTTTTTGCCTTCAGCTTCTAAAATTTGCGCTTCCTGTGCGCCTTGCGCACGAAGAACGGCGGCGCGGCGTTCGGCTTCGGCTTGTTTGACGATTGTTGCTTCGAGTTCTTTTTCTTTGCGCAAAACTTCTTGTTCCTGGACGGCGATTTGCTCTTGTGTCCGAATGCGTTCGATGCGGACTTCTTCGGCAACGACTTCTTGTTGCGCTTTGGCATCGGCAAGCGGCCCGGCTTGTTTGGCTTTGGCGCGTTCTTTTTCGATTTCGGCTTGCACCTGCGCTTTTTGAATTTCGGTTTCGCGGTTTGACTGCGCGATCAATGCTTCCGTGTTGAGGCGGACTTTTTCGCCTTCCTGTAAAGCTAATGACGCTTTGATTTTTGAATCGCGGTTGGCTTCCGCCTGTCCGATTTCGGCATCGCGTTTGACTTCTGCCGTGCGGCGTTTGCCCAAAGCGTCAAGATAACCTTCTTCGTCCGAGATTTCCTGAATCGTCAGCGCGTCAAGCCCGATACCCATTTTTTCCAAGTCTCCGGCGGCTTCCGACAAAAGCTTTTGCGCGAAACTCTGGCGGTCGTTGTTGATTTCTTCAACCGTCAAAGTTCCCAAAATGGCGCGCAGATGGCCTTCGAGGGTTTGAAAGATCAGTCCGTGAAACTGTTCTTTCGGCATTCCCAAAAACCTTTCCGCCGCCGCCCGCAGCGATTGGTCATCGCCTTTGATTTTGACGTTGGCAACCGCTTTGACCGAAACGGGAACGCCCTGCGACGTATAAGCGCGAGTTGTCGCGAGCGGAACGGTGATGACATTCAGATCGAGATATTCGACCTTTTCGAGAAACGGAATAACGAGCGTTGCGCCGCCGCGAACCTGGCGATAACCAACGGATGTTCCGTCGCCTAATTTGCGCGTGCGTCCCGAAATAACCGCCGCTTGATTGGGCGAAACTTTGATGTAGTTTTTGCTCAAAAGCATCAGCACAATGAGCAAAGCGATAATGATGCCGACGACCACGCCGACTATTAAAAGCAAAGAAGATTCCATTTTATTTACCTCTTTTTTTTAGTTCAGAGTCCAAACGCGGAACGCACTTTGTCCGCCGCGCTTCGCTGGCGGCAGGTGCGCCGCAATCGTGGACTCTGAACGAAATCTAAAATAATACGATTTTGACCAAATTTTAATTCTAACAACTCTGAACTTTAATTATTTTCCCCAAAAAGCGAAAGTCTTTCGCCGTTGTCAATGCTGACGATCACCGAATCGCTGCCGATTGAATCAATGCGGACGAGTTGTCCGGCTTTGATTTCTTCGCCGGAGATTGTCCGCGCCAGTTTTTCGACCTTTTCTTCACCAACCAAACACGAAATTTGTCCCAATTGGTCAGGTTTGATGTTGACGACAACCTGCGCGGTCCGTCCGATTAAATCTTCCGCGCTGACCGAACTCGAAGATTGTTGACCGTAAAGAAATTTTCCGAAATAAAAAACAATCGCGCCAAAGATAAATCCGCCGAGCAAACCGAACAGCGAACCACCGGCCGCGCCCCAACCAAGCGATACGCCGATTGCGCCAAAACCGCCGAAGGCTGTCAGAAAAATGCTGATAACACGGCTGTCGAACAATCCGAAATCGTGGCTCGTGTCCAAACTTAAATTAAAGCCGAGCGCATCGAAAAGATCGCCGACAACGAGCGAAATCAGTAAAAACAAAAAACCGAGTCCGCCGATTACCAAAAAAATTGTCATCAAGCTCATTTTAGGTTTTTCTCCGTGTTCTCAAATAATACAACGATTGTAAAAATTTGGCAGTCTCAAAAAGCAGATTTAATTTGAAATTAAAACGCAGAGAACGCAGAGGGCGCGGAGAAAAGTAATGCCTCAGTGATAAGTTAGACATTCATATTTTGACAAAAGCGGGCGTAAAACAACCCTTCCAGACCTCAAATTTACTGTGAATTGATTGATAACCTTTCATCTTTTCTCAAATTAAAGGTGAAAAAAGACCTGATAAAACCAATTACAGGTTAGGAAGGGTTGTTTTACGCCAATGGCATTAAGTTAAGGAGAAATTCGGCATTAATCGTAAAACAGGCTGTTAGCCTGTTTAAATTTCGCGCCGCTAACCTGTTGATAATAAAGAAAAGCCATGGAAACAGACTAACAGTCTGTTTTACGTTTTCTCCTTAACTTAACGCCATTGTGTTTTACGCCCGCTCTTTGAGCACAGATTTTATTATCCGATTCATCCGCGTAAATCGGCGGCTAAAATTTCTTAAAATCTCTGCGTTCTCCGCGCACTCTGCGTTTAAAATTATTGTGCAATTGCATTAAACAAAAGCGGAAATGTCGCCAAGCTCTGTCCGCGATATTGCGGGCGAAAACCGAACAAAATTATCTTGCCTTTGCCGATTGTCAATTCAACAAGCGCGGCTTTTCCGGCGATCTTTTCCGCGCCTAATGCCCAGCCTGAGAGTAAAATATCTTTCGGGTTTTTCGGATACGAAGCGATGATTTTCGCATTTGTATTGTCGGTGATTTCAAACGCGGGCGAATTTTCAAACCACGCGATTGATTGGGCGGGCATTCCCTTGGCGATTGGCGACGTTGTGTCAATTTCCGTTCGCAAAATCGAGCCGGGAATATAGAAATCCTTGCGCGCGAGGCCTTTCGTGACATCTTTGACGGGCAGATCAAATTGTTCAATGGCGAAATCCGAAGCGCGATTGAGAAAGACGAGCGTGCCGCCAGCTTCTGCGAATTTCCGTAAGTTTGCGACGCCGTCCGCGCCGATTCCGCCCGTGTATTCGTCGGGCATCGTGCCTTTCGCAAAGCCGTTTAAGATTTGATTCGGCGATTGGTCGGGGAAGATGATTGCGCGTGTTTTAATGTATTGCGTTTGCAAAATCTGTGTGCGAATTTCTTTATCGAAAATCGAATCAAATCGCGGAATATCAGGCGCGTTTCCGCTTTTTTCAACAAGCCAGCGAGTCCAACCTTCATCCATATTGGGCATATGCGATTTATAAATTGCATATCGTGGCGGATGACTGACAAAATAACTTACGCCTGAATATGCTCCGAGACCTTCTCGCGGAATGCGGTATGTGAAAGGTTTATTAACAGCCGTAAACTCAACGTTCATTAGGAGCGAAAGCGTGTGTGCGGTTACGTCATAAGGCGGAATCGGATTGCCTTTTTCATCCTTCAAATCGGGATAGACTTGTTTTTCTAATAGTGTTTTCGCAAAATTTCCGTAAGGCTGCGCGAGTTTAATGACCGAAGTTCCTTTCGGATATTTAACGCCGACAGCCTCGAAAGCAAAAGGTTTATCAATCTCAACGCCCGCGTTTTCCAAGATGTAAAGAAGTTGGTCTTGTCTTGATTTGTCATCGAGATAATTTCCCGAACTGTCCATTTCAATCGTCTTTTTTACTTCTTTTTTCGGCGTGAAAATATAGGCGAATAGTTCGTCTTTCTTTCGCGGGCGAACAGCTTCTTTGCCGACGGCGTAAAATCTTGTGAGCCATTTCTGGCGGTTGTCGGACGCGTGTTTGAGGATCGAAAACGCGGCGGTCGTCATATATCGCGTAATGTCGCTGAGATGCCATTCGCCGCCTTTCCAGACGGGCGCGAAATTTGGCGATTCCTTTTTCGCGTCGTAGCCGAGACTGCCACGCAGATCTTCAAACTTTACGTTAATCGGTGTCGCAAGACGCGCCGAAGCGGTTTCCGACAAGATGCGCACGCCACCGTGATAGTGCGAATAGGCGCGTGCCGGTGTCCATGCGTCGTAGGTCGAATCGGTCGTGATGCCTTGGAAACCTTTTGCGCGCATCGTTTTGGCGATG
>JANPDZ010000415.1:0-19349 GCA_031431735.1 Acidobacteriota bacterium
ACTCTCCACTCCCGAAGTGTGATCGAGCTGCACACGCCCGGCTTCAATCGCTGTCAGGAGTTGCCGGTAACGATGTTCGGTGAAAAAATATTCGTCCGTTTCAAACTCGACGCGTATTTCGTGGGCAAATTCGTTCGCACCTTCACCGGCAAGCAAGATATGTTCCGTTTTTTCCATGACGAGCCGCGCCAGTTTGATCGGGTTTTTGACATTTTGGACAAAAGCGACTGCGCCGGCTTTAAGGCACGCACCGTCCATAATCGCGGCATCGAGTTCGTTTTTGCCTTCGTGCGTAAAAACCGCGCCTTTTCCGGCATTAAAGAGCGGAAAATTCTCTAATTCGACAACCGCCATTTCAACCGCATCGAGCGCCGAACCTTGTTTTGAAAGAATTTCCCAACCCTTTTGCAAGGCATTTTGCAAACCGTTGCGATATTCCTGTTCGAGCGCGGCGGTCATTTCAGATTTATGGATCGTTCCCGCGCCGCCGTGAATTGCCAATGCTATTTTGTTCATAAAATAAATGGTTTTTAGTTAATTGCGATCAGTCCAAAGACCAAAAACCAAAGACCAAAAACCTAAATCATAACTTCAAATTTCTGAGTCTCAGAGCATTTAGAATAACCGATACGGAACTGAAAGTCATCGCCGCCGAGGCAATCATCGGGCTCAGCAGAATGCCGATCAACGGAAACAAAACGCCCGCTGCTATGGGAACGCCGACGACGTTATAAACAAACGCGAAAAACAGATTTTGCCGGATATTTTTCATCGTTGCGATTGATAAATTTCGCGCTTTCAGGATGCCGCCCAAATCGCCTTTGAGCAAAGTGATGTCTGCCGATTCGATCGCGACATCCGTGCCCGTTCCCATCGCAATTCCGACGTTTGCCTGCGCGAGTGCGGGCGCGTCGTTGACACCGTCCCCGGCAAAAGCGACGATCTTTCCCGCTGTTTGCAGTTCTTTTACCTTTTCAGCCTTTTGTTCGGGCAAAACTCCCGCAAATACTTTATCAATGTTTAATTGTTGAGCGACAAATTGAGCAGTTATAGCGTTGTCGCCGGTCATCATGACGACTTCGATATTTTGTTTGTGAAGTGCGGCGATCGCCTCTTTAGCCGATTCTTTGATCGTGTCGGCAATTCCGATAAAACCGATAGATCTCTCATCAACCAAAACTTCGACCACCGTTTGTCCCTGACTTCTTAATTCGTCAATACTTTGCAAATTAGCCTTCGGGCTCTCGACTCTGATACCTTTTCCGTCAATTTTTCCCGAAATGCCGACGCCCGTAATTGATTGAAAATCCACGACCTTTAATAATTCGATATTTCGCTCCTTCGCCGCTTTGACAATCGCATTGGCAAGCGGATGTTCGCTCGATTTTTCCAGGGACGCCGCATATTTCAAGATTTCTTCATCTGAAATTTCAGATTTGAAATTTGAAATAATTGCTTGCAATCGCGGTTTTCCTTCCGTCAGTGTGCCTGTTTTATCAACCACGACCGTCTGTATCTTTTCGAGTATCTCCAAAGCCTCAGCCTTTTTCACCAGCACGCCGCTTCGCGCGCCCTTGCCGGTGCCGACCATAATTGACATCGGCGTTGCCAAACCAAGCGCGCACGGACAAGCGATTATTAAAACCGAAACTGCCGCGACAATTGCATATGGCAGACTTCCGAAAATGATCCAAATGGCAAACGCGGCAATCGCCACCACAATTACGGCAGGAACGAAATAAGCCGAAACAACATCGACCAATCTTTGAATCGGAGCGCGGCTGCGTTGTGCTTCGCCGACCATTTTGACGATCTGCGCAAGAAGCGTTTCGCTGCCGACCTTTTCGGCTTTCATCAAGATCGGACGATTTCCGTTAATTGTGCCGCCGATAATATTATCACCGACGGTTTTTTCGACCGGCACCGGTTCGCCCGTGACCATTGATTCATCTATCGAAGCGGTGCCTTCGAGAATAACGCCGTCAGTCGGAATTTTTTCGTTTGCCTTGACCCGTAAAGTTGCATTGATTTGAATATCAGCCAGATCAATTTCCGCTTCGCTGCCGTCTTCAAACACAACGATCGCGGTTTTCGGCGCCAGTCCGAGAAGTTCTTTAATTGCCGACGAAGTTTGCGAACGGGCTTTTAGTTCAAGTACTTGTCCGAGCAAAACGAGCGTCGTGATAACGGCCGCCGCTTCAAAATAGGCGGGAACAGTTCCGGTATGCTTGTCGCGCATCGCGGCGGGAAATAATTCGGGAAAGAAAAGTGCCGCCAAACTTAACAAAAAAGCCGCGCCGGTGCCGATCGCAATCAGCGTGAACATATTCGGACTCGCATTTTTGACAGATTGCACAGCGCGAACGAAAAAGGGAAATCCGCCCCACAAAACAACCGGCGCGGAAAAGATGAATTGAATCCACAAGGCAATTGCCGACACGCGACCGTGAGGAAGTGTGCCGGACAAACTGTTAAAATCAACAAACATTTCCGCCATTGCCAGAATAAAAACAGGCAAAGTCAAAACCGCGCTGATCAAAAACCTGCGTTTCATATCCAAAAATTCGGGATCGGGTTTGTCTTCGAGCGAAATTACTTTCGGCTCTAATGCCATTCCGCAAATCGGGCAAGTTCCGTGACCGATCTGGACTATTTCCGGGTGCATCGGGCAAGTGTATTCCTCGTCCGCGCTTGTCATCGGTTCGGGGTTGGTTTCTTTTTGTAAGAATTTTTCGGGATTTTGACGAAATTTATTCAAACAACCGACCGCGCAAAAATAATAGGTCATTCCCTTGTAATCGAATTTTGCGGCGGCCGTATCTGCGTTGACGATCATTTTGCAAACCGGATCAATGTGGGTTTCAAAATCCGCATCCGACGTTTTTTTTCTGCCGAGCTGGACCATTGCGGGTTGAGCTTTGGCGGGTTCGATTTGCTTTTTGAATTTCTCCACACATCCCTGCGAGCAAAAATAGACAGATTTGCCGCCGAATTCCAGACTTCCGGCGGCAGTTGTGGGCGAAACGGTCATACCGCAAATCGGATCAATAAATTTTCCTTCCGTATTTGTATAAATATTTTCGTTCATAATAAGTATTCTACTACTTGTCATTACTGAGCGGTCTAAAAATTACATTAGCTTTGAAAACTAAGAAAATCTGCCCACGCGCACACACGTACACATTCGAAAAAAAACATTTTTACCAATTTTTTTTCTTTCTTTCGTGCCTTTCGTGTATGCGCGTGGGCAAAATTCTTTACAATTTTTAGTAATTTTCAAGTAAGCAAAAACTATACCGCTCAGTAATGTATTTAAATAGAAAAAAGGTGCTGTTGTTCGCAACAGCACCGAAAATAAACCAAAGAGGTGAAAAATGAAAAATCAAAAAGAAATGATCGTATCCGAGAGATAAAATATTACCAAAACAATATTTTGTCAAACGGAAACCGTCAAAAATTAATTATAAACGACCGCTTCGTTTGAATACGGGCTTTCCAAATCGCGGTGAATCGCTTTGACGCGGTAAAACGCGCGCCCGCCGGACGGCTGATTTTTATACTCAAAGCGCACTTTGGCGAGGGCTTTGACAAACATATATTCGGCGGAAGCGGAGGTTTTGGCTTCGAGAATATAGGTCGTCCGCGATTTGTTTCCGCATCAAGAATTTCGGCAAGCAAAGTCCGACGAACAATAGGTTTGTCGCTCGTTCACTAAGGAAAGCAACAAACCTATTGTTTGTTGGACTTTATTCGTCGTCGTCGTGGGCGCGGACTCTGCCGGCAGCAACGGCTTCGTCAATCACTTTTTGCGACAGATTGTGCGGCAGCGGGTCGTAATGCGAAAACTGCATATGATAACTGCCGCGTGCTTGCGTTACAGAATTAAGTTTCGATTGATAATCGAGCATTTCCGACAACGGAACTTGCGCCTTGATGACTTGTTGTTTGCCGCGCATATCCATTCCCGACACTCTGCCGCGACGCGAATTCAGATCGCCCATAATGTCGCCGGAAACTTCCATCGGACAGAAAACTTCAACGTCCATAATTGGTTCGAGCAGCGTCGGATGGGCTTTTCCCATCGCCGCACGGAATGCTTTGCGTCCGGCAGCGCGGAAAGAATGCTCGTCCGAGTCAACCGAGTGATAACTTCCGTCAATCAGCGTTACTTTAAAGTCAACCAGCGGATAACCGGCGACCGCTCCGCTTAACGCGGCTTCGATAATTCCTTTTTCGATCGCCGGACGAAAGTTATTCGGCACCGCACCGCCAAAGATCTTATCAACCCATTCAAAGCCGCCGCCGCGTTCCAAGGGTTCAAAGATACATTTACAATCGCCGAACTGACCGCGTCCGCCCGATTGTTTCTTATGTCGGCCCTGAACTTCGACCGTTCCGGTAATTGTTTCTTTATATGGAACTTTTGGCGGATGAAGGGTTACTTCGACATGATATCGGGTGTGTAATTTATCCACGACGGTTTCGATATGCAGTTGCCCCGAACCCGAAAGGATAAATTCCTTCGTTTGGGTATCGCGGTCAAAATGAAGGCTCGGATCTTCTTCGAGAATTTTGTGCAGTGCGGTCGAAATTTTATCTTCGTCGGCGCGTGATTTCGGTTCAATCGCAAAGGCAATGGCCGCTTCCGGATATTCGACCTTCGGAAAACAGATTGAATTTGTTTTATCACACAAAGTATCGCCGGTTTGCGTGTCTTTTAGTTTGACGACCGCAATAATATCGCCGGTTTGGGCTTCATTGACCTTGTCTAAAGTTTTGCCGGAAATAACATGGAGTGCGCCGAGTCTTTCGGCTGCGTCACGGCTTGAATTATAAACGGTTGCATCAGACGATACTTTGCCCGAAACGATCTTCATAACATTGATTCGTCCCGCAAACGGATCGGCGATCGTGCGAAAAACATACGCACTAAATGGCTCGTCGTTGGAATACTTGCGCGAAGTCTTATCGCCCACGCCTTCCGGATTATTGTAGCCGTATTCGGCTTCGTGCGTTGCCGGATTCGGCGCAAATTCGACAATATGGTCAAGCAAGATCGAAAGCCCGACGAGATTATTGGCGGAAACCGCGTAAACCGGGCAAAGTTTGCTTGCCGCGATCGCCTTGGCGAGATTCGGATAAATATCTTCTTCGTCGAGAGTTCCGTTTTCAAAGTATTTTTCCATCAAAGCGTCGTCCGATTCGGCAACCAATTCGATTATTCTCTCTCGTGTCTTTTCAAATACATCGTGTCCGGTTTCGGGAATCGGAATTTCTTTTGCCTTGCCGTGTTCATCGAATTCGTAAGCCTTCTGATGAACGACATCAACGATGCCTTTAAAGTTTACTTCGGAACCGATCGGCAGCGTGAACGGCACGATCGAACGTGCAAACGAACTTTGCGCCGTTTCTAGTGCATGACCAAAATCGGCGTGTTCCTTTTCGAGTTTGTTGATGACCATAAAACGCGGCAAAATAAATTCGTTGGCATAACTCCACGTTTTTTCGGTTTGAACTTCGATTCCCTTAACGCCGTCAACGACGACGATCGCACAATCAGCGACCCGCAGTGCCGGACGCGCATGAGACACAAACGCCGCATAACCGGGCGTATCTATAAAATTTACTTTAGTGTCTTTGTATTCGAGATGCGCGAAGTTGTTATTGAGCGAAATTTTTCTGGCGATCGAGTCTTCTTCGTAATCGGTAATGGTTGTTCCTTCTTCAACCTTTCCCCAACGATTTGTTGTTCCGACAACGTGGAGTAAAGAAGCGATGAGCTGTGTTTTACCCGCGTCGCCGTGTCCAATGACAGCCAGATTTCTAATGTTTTCAGTAGTAAATGCTTTCATTTTCGGCAAAATTCTCCTTTGTTTTAATTAGTTTCAGGTTTCAGGTTTCAGGTTTCAAGTTTGAAGCGATAAAACAAAACTGAGACTTGAAACCTGAAACCTGAAAAATAGGTGTTGGTAAGAATTTAATTTAAACGCAAAGTGAAAGAATGGCAAGAAGACGCGCAAAGTATCGGGCTATATAGAAAAAAACTTTACTGTCAGTAGAAACAAGAGTAAAATTAATCAGAAACCGAAATGATAAAGTAATGCCCGCGCTCCATTGTTTGAGTTTTGGTTTACAACATGGATTATTCGCGGGCTTTGAACATATCAATATAAGCAGGTGAGCATAAGTTTTGCGACATTTTGCTCTTCGTTCAGAGTCCACGCTTCAGCGTGTTTCCGCGAGGCGCAAGCGCGGCGGAAATTCAAAGTGCGTTCCGCGTTTGGACTCTGAACGAAGCAAAATACTTGATTACTGATGCTCACCTGCTTAAAAGTAGGAGAGACCATGAAAAATAAATCATTCAACCGCCAAATTGCAAAACTTCAATTTTTCTTACTAATTACAATTTTTGGAATCTTATCCGTCAATGGCGCACCGGGCGATCTTGATCCGGGTTTTAATGCGGCGGCGTTTGGCGTGACCAGCACCGGTAGCACGATTTCAGTCATCAAAAAACAACCTGACGGAAAGTTTCTGGTCGGCGGAACTTTTACCGAATTAAACGGGCAGGTAACTGTCGCCGTGGCGCGATTAAACAGCGACGGCAGTGTTGATACCGGCTTTTCTTCGCCGGAATTCGGAAACGGGACCGGTGTCGGGGGCGCAATTCTTGCGATCGGTGTCCAATCGGACGGAAAAATTGTCGTCGGGGGCAGTATTTTCGGGGTCAATAACGTCAATGACAGAAAGCTTTACCGGCTTAATCCCGACGGCTCTTTGGACAATTCATTTCAAGCTCCGACTTTCGGGACGAGCTCCGGAATTGTTAACGATCTGGAAATACAACCCGATGATAAAATTGTCCTCGGCGGGGAATTCACAATTGATTTCGGAAATGTGGCTGTTAATTTTGCGCGGTTTAATGCCAACGGAACCATTGACGGAACATTCAATAATTTTTCAACGGTCGGGATTCTTTATAATGTCGAGATTCAAACAGACGGGAAAATTTTAACCGCGGGAAATGGGGTTGTGCGTCGAAATAGCGACGGGTCAACTGATCCGACTTTTACGGGACCTTCAATGATCAGTGCCAGCATCTACGCATTGAAAATCTTATCCGACGGCAAAATCATTATTGGCGGACAATTTAGTTCAATCAACGGATTTCAGCAGGGAAATATTGCGAGATTGAATTCGGATGGTTCGCTTGACCTTACTTTCAACCTCAACAATCCGAGTGCGAACGGTCTTGTTAATGACATTTTGCTTGCGGGAGACGGAAAACTGATAATTTCCGGGTTCTTTACAACCTTTAATTCAACCGCGCGGCAAAAAGTCGCACGGCTCAATACGGATGGAACACTTGATACTTCATTCCAAAATAATCCGCAGTTTTCCACCCTTTATGCCAAAGATGCCGAATTTTTTGCGGACGGCAAAATATTACTTGGCGGCGGAATTCAGTCCGGTTCCGCGAAACAGCTCAATCGCCTTAATACTGACGGAAGTGTTGATTCTTCAATTAGCTTTACTCCTGCGCTCGCCGGTAAAGTTCGTGAAATTCTTCAACAGCCCGATGGCAAAATTTTGATCGCCGGACAATTTTCAGCCATCAATGGAGTTCAGCGTAATTCGTTGGCGCGTTTAAATACGGATGGAAGTTTGGATACCTCGTTCGTTCCATATTTCAATAACTCGACTCAACAGATATTCAATGCCCTGGCTTTACAGCCGGACGGTAAAATAATTGCCGGGGGTTTCAGCGAGTTAATATTAATAAGATTAAATTCCGACGGGTCAGCCGACCCGACCTTTACTTTCTCGATATCACCAAACAGCGGTATCGTCGATGTTGCGGTTCAACCCAACGGGCAGGTTTTGGCAGGCGGTGACCTTGCACTGGGCAGTCAGCCGAAAAAGATCATGAGATTTAACGCAAACGGTACGATTGATACTTCGTTTGCGGTATCACAACCAAATTCGACCGTTTACAGAATTAACCTTCAATCTGACGGTAAGATGTATATTGGCGGAGTTTTTACACAAATCGGCGCGACTCTACGCGGTAGAATTGCTCGTTTGAATTCCGATGGGTCGATTGACACAAATTTCAATCCGCCCGGCGGAGCAAACGGCGACGTTTATAATATTGACGTTCAAACTGACGGCAAAGTTATTGTGAGCGGCGTTTTTACAGGCTTAAACGGCAGTCTTAATCAACAGCGGATCGGAAGATATAACGCAGACGGAACACTGGACACTTCATTTGTTCAGACGGCAAACGCTTCCGTCAACGGTTTGAAGATTCAACCGGACGGAAAAATTCTAATCGGCGGAACTTTCAGCCAGATCGGCGGAACACAAAAAATCGGTCTTGCCAGATTGAATTCAAACGGCACACTCGACAACACATTTAATTCAAATGTGTCTAGCGGAGTTGTTGATATTCAATTACAACCCGACGGGAAAATCTTGATCGGCGGCGATTTTGTCAAAGTCAACGGGGTTGCCAAACTTCGGATTGCCCGTTTGCTGAATACAAGCGCGCCGCCGCGAGTCTTGTTTGATTACGACGGCGACGGCAAAGCGGATGTTTCAGTTTTCCGCGCTTCGGAAAATAAATGGTATATTTTGCGTTCGTCGGATTTTGGCATTACGCAAACCGTCTTTGCGATTGCGGGTGATGTGCCTGCCCCGGCTGATTATGACGGCGATGGCAAAACCGATGTTGCCATTTTCCGACCTTCGACGGGCGATTTCTGGTATCTGTCAAGCATCAACAATGCGCAGATCAATGTTCACTGGGGACAATCGGGCGATATTCCAAGACCTTCCGATTTCGACGGCGACGGCAAGGCAGATTTCATCGTCTATCGTCCATCAAACAGCGTTTGGTATCGGTTCGGCTCGACGGGCGCGGTTTCGATCCTTGCTTTCGGAATTGCGGAAGATAAACCGCTTGTTGGAGATTTCGACGGCGACGGAAAATCCGATCAGGCGATCTTTCGACCGTCAACCGGCGATTGGTGGTATGCGGCAAGTTCGGCCGGCGGACAATTCCGGGCGACTCATTGGGGCTCAACCGGCGATATTCCGGTTCCGGCCGATTACGACGGCGACGGCAAAACCGATTTTGCTGTTTTTCGACCATCAAACGGCGGTTGGTATATCGCCAACAGCAGTAACGGCAGTTTCACGATCCTTTCGTTCGGACTTTCAGACGATAAACCGATCGCGGCCGATTACGACGGCGACGGGCGCAGCGACATCGCGGTTTTCCGTCCATCAACGGGAACGTGGTATTTGCAGCAGACAACCGCCGGATTCGGAGCGTTGCAGTTTGGTGTGGCGACCGATATCCCGACTGAAAATGCTTTTTTGCAGTAGTTTTTAAGGGAACGAAATGGTTTAACTGCGAGGAAGTTATGCCGATTAACAGAAATCGGCATAACTTCGAAAAGTGGTGGAAACAATACTTTGAAATTATTCCCGTTAAAATGAATCGACTTGAAATCGGCAAGTCGGCTTCGGAATGTAATGATCTGTGACGCGTTAGGGGGGGAATTATGAGATTAAAGAAAATCGGGATTATTATTGCAAATTTGTTTTGCGTTTTTACATTTTACATAAATGTTCACGCATTGCCGGGAGATTTGGATCCGACATTTGATTTCGACGGGAAAACCACGACATCAATCGGCGATTTCGATTACGCACAAGATATCGCAGTTCAGCCCGACGGCAAGATTGTTGTCATCGGATATACCCAAACCAATATCACGTTTGACTATGATTTTTCACTTGTCCGCTATAACGCTGACAGTTCTTTGGATACAAGTTTTGGAACCGGCGGAAAAGTTTTTTTTCCCGAAAGCGGCGACCAAACTCCCAATTGTTTAGCGATCCAACCGGACGGCAAAATTCTTGTAGTCGGCGGAGCGCGGGCAAATTCCAACGCCAATTATAATGTGGCGGCTTATCGTTATAATGCCGATGGAAGTTTTGATACGACTTTCGGTAATAACGGTAAAATTATTCATATCTTTCAAAACTCGAATGGGACTTTCGGATATGACGTAGTTCTCCAGCCGGACGGGAAAATTATTATTTCGGGGGCTTATTTCAGCCCAGCCGGTACCCTGATGATTACTTTCCGGTTAAACGCCGACGGCAGTCTTGACACGAGCTTTAACACGGTCGCGCAAGGCATTGGCGGCAATACTTTTGCGACTGCCGTTGCCTTGCAGAACGACGGTACAATCATTGTCGGCAGTCAGACAACAAGTTGCTGCGGATATGGACATTTGGAGCATCGTGGTAGTAACGGGCAGTTTCTTGGTCTTGTGAATGTAGTTTTTTTTGCGATTGAAGATATAGCAGTTCAAAATGACGGAAAAATAGTTATTGCGGGAAAGTTTACATTGGGTGGGGAATTGCAAGATTTTGCAATAGCTCGTTACAATTCCGATCTGACCTTAGATAAAAGCTTTGGCAATTTTGGCTTTAATAGGGTCGCTTTTGGAAATCAAAGATCAAACTCGGCAACTTCGCTCGTTATTCAACCAAGCGGTCGCATAGTGGTCGGCGGTTATGCGTTTTCTCAAGACGGCTTGAGAGATTTTGCGCTCGCCCGATTCAATAGTAATGGATTTCTCGACGTGGGTTTTGGAAACGCCGGAAAAGTCACTACCCGATTTAGTACAAATGACGACCAAATAAATGGTATTGCCCAGCAGGCAGACGGTAAAATTGTCGCCGCCGGCTCAAATAGCGTCGATTTTGCCATCGTGCGTTACGATGGCAGCAACTCAAACACTTTGCCGAATCGAACGCCGTTTGACTACGACGGCGACGGACGCGCCGATGTTTCGGTTCTGCGACCTTCGACGAATACCTGGTATCAGCTTTACAGCCTAAATTCATCGGTCGGTGTAATATCGTTTGGATCTGCCGGTGACATGCCCGCGCCCGCCGATTATGACGGCGACGGAAGAACCGACATCGCAATCTATCGACCTTCGACTCAAGTATGGTGGTATTTAGCAACTTCAAACAACACGGTAAGCGCCTATTTCCAGTCAACCGGAGACGCCGATTCGATTCCCAGACCATCGGACTACGACAGCGACGGTAAAGCCGATTTTGTTCTTTACCGACCATCAAACAGCACTTGGTCTCGAATAGGAACAAACTCTTCAGCATCAACCACCACGTTCGGCATTGCCGAAGATAAACCGTTAATTGGCGATTTCGACGGCGACGGCAAGAGTGACCGGGCAGTTTTCCGTCCGTCAACCGGCGATTGGTGGTATGCGAGTTCCATTAATGGACAATTTGTTGCTGTTCATTGGGGCGCTTCGGGCGATATTCCCGTGCCGGGTGATTATGACGGCGACGGCAAGACCGATTTTGCCGTGTTCCGACCATCGAGCGGCGTCTGGTATATCGCCAACAGCAGCAACGGCACTTACACGATTGCGACTTTCGGATTGCCGGAAGACAAACCCGTCGCGGCGGATTATGACGGTGATGGAAAAACCGATATTGCGGTGTTCCGCCCATCAACTGGAATTTGGTATCTGCTGCAAACAACTGCCGGATTCGGTGCGGTGCAGTGGGGCGTGACGACCGATCTTCCGACTGAAAACTCGTTTCTCCCTTAATTCAAAAGCTGATTAGAGTTTGAAGGAAAGAGCCGAAATTTAGCGGCTCTTTTCTTTTTTTGCAGGGCGTTAAATAAACCCGTGAATTTATGATATTATCTGCTTTAACTCGATTTCTTTTATGAACAGTTTTGAACAATCAATCGGCAGTCTGGACTTGAAACTATTTGAAAAAATAAGCAGTCAATCAAATGATCATGACAAAAAATCTCTGCTTGCCTGTCAGCTCGCGACCCGTGAATTAAAAGCTGATTATGTTTATCTGGAAATCGGCTCATATTTGGGCGGAAGTATTCAGCCGCACCTTTTGGACGAAAAATGCGTTCGGATCTATTCGATCGATAAACGCCCATTGATGCAGCCTGATGAGCGCGGAGTTGATTATACATATCTCAATAATTCGACGGCGCGAATGATGGAAAATCTTCAAGCGGTCGCTCCCGAACAGGTTGAAAAGGTCGTCACGATTGATGGCGAGACGCGTCACATTAATTCATCGGAAGTTAAAGAAAAAGTGACGCTCTGTTATATTGATGGTGAACATACGGACGAGGCTGTTTTGAATGATTTCAAGTTTTGTTTGAGTGTTTTGGACAAAAACGGCGCGATTCTTTTTGATGATGCAAATATTATTTACAATGGAATTGCCAATTGTCTCGAATACCTGAAAGCTAATTCGATCAGGTTTCGCGCCCTTATTTTGCCGGACAAAGTTTTTGCGGTCGAGGTCGGCGATTTTCCGATTCATCAAAACATTGCGATGCAGGAAAGACTATTGAATAATTATCAAAGCTATCTTTATTCGCTGCAATCAAACGATTTTTATCGCCAATTTGTCAATAAAAAGCCGTTTCGTATGTATCGGAAACTGATGACTAAAATAAAAGGATTGAATAAGTTTGAATAATCGGCAAGGGCAAAAAAAAAATAACGGAAAACGTCTAAACGGTTCGACGGCATCGTAGAAAACGATTTCCCGGTTTGTATTAATAATTAACACATTTGGTTGAGAGAAAAATAATGACAGGACAATATCAATGGCGAAGATGGATTTTTACATTAATTTTAGTTTCCACGTTTTTAATTAATAGCTTGCCTTTGCGGGCGCAGGACGTTGTTACTTCCGAAGATTTTACCGGTGGTTCGAGCGCGTTCGTGTTCAAAACTTCAAGAAAAGCGACTCAGAAAAAAGTCGCTTTTCGGACGACATCAACCGCTAACCGAACAAAAAAAGCCAAACTTGAAACCGTCAAAAGAATTACCAAACAATCTTTGACGATTGCCAAAGTAAATCCGAAGCGGACAAAATCGAAAGAAGTTAATCCGACGACGGTTAAAGTAAATTCGCCTGAGTTCAAGCGCAAAACCCCACAGGAAACTTCCGTCATTTTTGCCGGTGTCGGTGAATTTTATCTCAATCAGGATAATATTGATGAAGCAATCGGGTGGTTTCGTGAATCAGTCCAGCTTAACGATAAAAACACCAATGCAAAAACCGGGTTAAGCGATGCTTTGACCCGCAAAGGCGATCAGTTATTAGTCAAGGAAAATTACGATATTGCAAAGCTTCTATACAATGAAGCCGTTACCAATAATCCGAAAAATGCCGGTGCCTACGCGGGGCTTGCCGAAATTTACAGCGCGAATGACGATAATGCAAACGCGGTTCTAAGCTATGAAAAAGCACTGGCGCTAGATGCCGAATTAAACGAACTGAACGCACCGCTTGGTGTGCTTTATTTCCAAAAAGGCGAGATCGCAAAAGCAGAAATATTCTTGCAAAATGCGGTTGCCGCCAATCCTGATAATCCCGAAACGCAGTTTTATCTCGGTTTGTTAAGATATAAACAAAACCGTAACCCGGAAGCAATCGCGGCGTTCAAACGTTCCTTGCAGCTTGACCCGAACAACGCAGAAGTCTATTACTACCTTGGCGAAATTAACGATCGTCTTGATAATGGCACAGATGCCATCGCCGCATATCAAAAAGCGGTTCAACTGAATCCGAAATACACCGAAGCGTGGTTTGATCTGGGCGTTGCCTATTTTAACCGCGACAATTTGCCCGAAGCGATCAACTCCTTCAAAGAAGCGATCAAGCTCAAACCGAATTACGGTGAAGCACACGCTAATTTAGCCGATGTCTATCGTTTAACGAATAAACTGGACGAAGCGATCGGGGAATATCGGCTGGCAACGACTTTTATCAAAGACGATTCGGAAATTTTCAGTAAATTCGGTTATGTTGCGGCACGCCGCGCACAGACCATCGCTTATCGAAGTTTTTGGAAAACGGCGATCGAGAATTTTGAAAAAGCGGTGGCGATAACGCCTGATTACATTAATTATACAAACCTCGGTTGGGCATATTACAACTTTGCGCAGGTCAATTTGAAAGAAAACAAAGAAGTTGATTATAAGGCTAATTTGCAAAAAGCAAAAGATGCTTTTGTGAAGGCAAATTCGTTGAAGCCGATTCCGAAAGTTGCGGCAGCGATCAATCTGAATTTGGGAATGACATTGACAGATCTGGGCGATTTTCCGGGTTCGATTAGTGCGTTAAAAGTGGCCACCAGCTTAGAGAAAAACTGGATTCCGGCAATAAACGAACTTGGTATCGCATATCGTAAAAATGGTGATTTGGATAATGCTGTCAAACAATTCAAGGAAGCGATCAAGATTAACGACAACTATGCGCCGGCGCATTACAGTTTGGGAGAAGCCGAATTTCGGCGCGGTAATTTGAAGGAAGCCAAAAAAGAGTATGAAAAACTCAAATCGTTAAAGCGGCCGGATTTGGTTACCGAACTTGAACTGGCAACCAACGGCGCAATTTTGAAATAAATTTGAGAAGCAAAGCCGGAATATCTTTCGGCTTTGCATTTTATCAATTCCTGCGGGAATTTTGCGGTTCACCGATTCAAGATTGGGTTTTTTGAATCGGTGAATGATTTTTGAGAGGATTTAATGTTTAAGTTTTTTGTGCAGAGACTTTTTTCTTGTTTATTGATCACATCAATTTTACTGTTAAATATTCAAGCGGTTTTTACTCAAGACGTAGTAACTTCCGAAGATTTTTCGGGCGGCGCCAGCGTTTTTTCGTTCCGTGAATCAAGAAAAGCCAAACAGAAAAAAACGGCGGTAAAAAAAGGCTTTGTTTCAAACCGCAATGCTTCGCAAGTCAAAAAATCGCGGAGCAAGGTAAAATCTCAACTCAAAACCGTGGCTAAAAACAAACCGCGTCCGCGTGCAAAACCGATTGAACCGACGGCGGTCGCAAAAACCGTACCGAAAACAGCCGCTGCCAAAAACAAAGCTTCCACAGAATATGCGGGCGCGGGCGAAACATTTTTAGCCAGCAACGAATACGACGAAGCGATCGAATCTTTCAAAAAAGCCCTTGTTTATAATCCGAAAAATGTCGAAGCAAAATCCGGTCTGAGCGAAGCCTATACAAAAAAAGGCGACGCGCTCGTTGATTCCGAAAACGCTTCGCTCGCGATTGCTTCATACAAAGAAGCGATCAAACATAATCCGAAAAATTCAGCGGCTTTTGCCGGGTTGGGTGAAGCCAATGAGGATCTTGAAAACGAAAGGGAAGCAATTACAGCTTACCAAAACGCACTCACTTTGAATCCCGATTTGACCGAAATCTATGCTCAACTCGGAATTTTGTATTACCGGCAGGGCGAAATTGCGAAAGCCGACGAATATTTGAAAAAAGCCGATGCTGTCAATCCAAACAATGCCGAAACAAAGCTTTATATCGGTCTTGTTAGTATGAAGCAAAATCAAAATGATAAGGCGGTTGCTTCGATCAATCGTTCGCTCGAATTAGACCCGAGTTCAGCCGAAGCGCATTATCATCTCGGAACCGTCTATAGCCGCGATGAAAAAAATGATCAGGCCGTCGCTGAATATAAGAAAGCACTGACGATCAATCCAAAATACACGGATGCTTCATTTGATCTGGGCGTCACGCAATACAATCAGGGAAAATACGCGGAAGCTTCGGCAAGCTATCAAAAAGTTGTCCTCGATGATCCGTATAACGGCGATGCGCAACTTAATTTGGCAGAATCTTATCGGCAGCTCGAACAATACGGCAGAGCCAACGAACAATACGCCGTGGCGGCAATTTATGTCAAAGAAGATCCGGACCTTTACACGAGTTGGGGTTATTGTCTTGGCAAAGAAAACAAATGGGACAAGGCAACCGTGAGGCTTCAATCGGCGGCTGAGATGAAAGGCGAAGCCGTTGATTATTCAAATGTCGGCTGGGCAAATAACAAGGGCGCGGAAGCAGATTTGAAAGCAAACCGCGAAGCCGATGCCGGTGTAAAATTGACAGCCGGAAAAGAAGCATCGAAAAAAGCCACCGAACTGAATCCGGATTTTGCCGCCGGATATGTCAATCTTGGAAATGCGCTGAATGGTCTTGGCGATTATCAAAATTCGGTGACGGCGCTCCAGCGAGCTGTTCAACTTCGCGACGATTGGTATTTTGCGCATAATGAACTCGGAACGGCCTTGCGCGGGTTGGGACAATTTGCCAATGCCATCGCGCAGTTTCAAAGAGTCGTCGGGATGAATGATAAATTTGCCGCAGGTCTTTTTAATCTCGGCGAAGCGCAATTTGCGAGCGGCGACAAAAAGGGAGCCGAAGCGACAATGAAAAAGCTGAAAAAGCTGGATCCGGCATTGGCTAATAACCTTGAGGGAGTTATCAAAGGAAAAATTAAGAGTAAAATAAAAGAAAAGACAACCGATAAAATTCCGAGACCGCGATTTCCGTATTAGAGGCATTTGCTTTATGGAAAATCCCCCGAAACATTTGAAAATCGAAGAAAACGTGCCGCTGGCTCCGCTGACAACATTCAAGATCGGCGGCGTGGCGCGTTTTTTTGTGCGTGCCGAAACAGAAGATCAAGTTGTCGAGGCGTTTAACTTTGCCGAAGAAAATGGTTTTGAACTGTTTATATTGGGCGGTGGCAGTAATATTTTGATTGCCGACAAGGGGTTTGACGGACTTGTTTTGCAGATCGCTTTGAAGGGCATTTTAGTTGCAGGAAATCTTGTGACGGCGCAGGCCGGCGAAGATTGGGATGAGTTTTGCAGATTTTGCGTTGAAAACAATTTGGCTGGAATCGAATGTTTGAGCGGAATCCCGGGCTTTGTCGGCGGAACGCCCGTGCAGAATGTTGGCGCATATGGACAGGAAGTTTCGGAGACGATTATTACTGTCCGCGTTTTTGACCGCAAATCGAAAGAAATTTTAGAACTCACCAATGCCGATTGCAATTTCGCGTATCGGACAAGTATTTTCAACACGACCGACCGGAATCGGTTTATTGTTTTATCGGTCACATATGCTTTGAAACCGGGCGGTGAACCGAAGATCGTTTACAAAGATTTGCGCGAGGCTTTCGGCGAACATAAACCCGATTTGAGCGAAACCCGTGAAACCGTGCGAAAGATTCGTGCTGAAAAAGCGATGCTCGTGCGGCAGGGCGGATTAGATGCAAACTCGGCAGGTTCGTTTTTCAAAAATCCGATTGTCGAGCAAGCCAAATTTGCCGAAATCGTTGAAACCGCGAAAAAACTTGGAATTGAAAACGTCCCAAGTTTCAATGCCGATGACTCAAAAGTGAAAATTCCCGCCGCATGGCTGATTGAAAAGAGCGGTTTTCAGAAAGGTTTTACAAAAGGAAACGCCGGACTTTCGACCAAACACACCCTTGCGTTGACCAATCGCGGCGGCGCAACGGCGAATGAAATGTTTGCCCTGAAAGATGAGATTCAGAGAACAGTCAAAGACAAATTTGATGTCGAATTAGTCCCAGAGCCTGTTTTTGTCGGGTTTTAATCCGTTTGAATTTTACTGCGGAAACCCGACGCGCCGCAAAATGTCCTGAAAACGCGGGTCGTCGCGCAAATTGTCAAAAGACGGTTCAGCTTTTATATCCAAGATTGCCGGAGCATGCTCGGCAAATGCTTTTTCCAACCAGACAAATGCCGCGTCTTTTTCTCCCAACAGCGAATAAACTGCTGCAAAACCGAATCCGCGTCGCGCGGAATCGGGCTGTTTCGCGGCTTCGTCGAGAATTTTTACCGCTTCGCCGCGTTGTCCGGCGATGGCATAATGCCAGGCTAAATTGATGTTGGTTGACGGATTGCCTTTGTTTTGCTCGATAAACTTCAAAATTTCCGCAATCGCTTCCTGATGCCGTCCTTGAAAAGAAAGCGACCTTGCCAGTGAACGCCGTGCGGAAGTGTTGTTCGGATTTACTTCAATCAAACTCCTTGAGCGTTTTTCGGTAAGGTCAAACTTTCGGGCATTTGTTAAAATCCAGACGATATTTTCTTTGTAGGCGATGTTGAGCGGGTCTAAAGGCTCGCCGATTTCAATTGCTTTCAAAGCCTCGTCGTGGCTACCGAGCGAAGATAACAGAAGTGCCAAACCGTGTCGGTTATCGTTCGGGTTTAGTTCGATAACCCGTCGCATTTCTTTTTCGGCTTCGGCTATTTTCCACTCTCCGCGCCAAAGAACGTAACCTAACGCGCCGTGCGCCGTCGGATTTGTTTCATCAAGACGGAGCGCAATCAGCGCGGCTTCTTTCGATTTTTTGAAGTATTCGGTGTTTCCCATACTTCCATACCAATGATAAGCCGCCGCCAAACTCGCGTGTGCTTGGGCGTTGTTCGGCTCGATATTTATTGCCTGCTGGAAAAATTCAAAACTCTTGAAAAAAAGTGCTTTGTGTTCTTCTCTCGGTCCGGTGAAATTGACTGCTTGATGCCAGTAAAACAAACCTTTGAGATAAGCATCTTGGGCTTCGGGATTGACGGGAAGTTCGCGGGACAGACTTGCTTTTTCCTCGCTTGAAAGTTTGATTTTAATTTCGCTGACGATGCCGCGAGATACTTCGCTTTGTAAAGCCAGAACATCGCGGATGTCGCGCTCATAACTGTTTGACCAGATGTTTTGGTCGTTTGATGCGCGAAACATTTGCGTTGCAATTCGCACTTTATCGCCCGAACGCAAAACCGTCCCGACGACCACCGCATCCACATTTAATTCGTTTGCAATTTCGGCTATTTTTTTGCGTGTGCCTTTGTATTGAATGGTTGAACTGCGCGAAATAACGCGCAGATTTTCAATCTTTGCCAATTCGGTAATCACCGCGTCGGTCATTCCGTCGGCGAAATAATCTTGCGACGCATCGCCCGAAAGATTTTCAAGCGGTAAGACAGCAATTGATTGGATTGGCGCAGTTGTGGTTTTAGTCTTCTGCCAATACCACGCACCCAAACCAACTGCAATTATCAGCAATGCGAACGACGCGAAAATAAATCGGGAATTTCGCCGCGCCGATTTTTCCGGCAATAAAATTGATTTTTCAACTTCCGGCTCATCCGTTTCTTCGACTGTGATTTTCACGCCGCGAATTCTTTCGATTTCAAATCCGGATTGTTTTTCCTCGACCTCGCCGATAAAGCGATAGCCTTCCGCCCAGTGAGTTTGAATAAAACGCGTCTTGTCCGTATTATCATTTAAGGCTTTGCGAATCGCGCCGATGCATTTGGTCAGAGTTTCTTCATAAACTTCGTGTCCGTCCCAAAAATTTTCGAGTAATTCCTGACGCGAAACCATTCGTTCGCGGTTTTCAATCAAGTAAAGCA
>JANPDZ010000416.1:0-6447 GCA_031431735.1 Acidobacteriota bacterium
GGCTTAGATTATGTTTATGACAAAGAAATGGGACGCGGACAAACCGAGGATTTGGCGGATTTTCGCTGATAATTTTAAAAAATAAATCCGTGTAAATCCGCCCAAATCTGCGCGAATCCGCGTCCCATTTCTTTGTTTTCAAAAGTGGTATTATAACAACTCGTCAGAAACAGGTTGACGATTGTAGAATAAGGGGCAAAAAAAAATGAGCGAGAGAAAAACTGTCGTCGGTGAGGCGGTCAGCCGGATTGACGGACTTTTGAAAGTGACCGGCGCGGCAAATTATGCGACGGATTTTGCCGTTACTAATGCGGCTTATGCCTATATCTTCAAAAGCGAAACGGCGGCGGGCAAAATTGTTGAGATTGACACGAGCGCGGCGGAAAAAGCGGCGGGCGTGATCGCCGTCATCACGCATAAGAACGCACCGAAATTGAATTTGCCGCGCGGCTTTCGCGGCGGCGGGATTTTGCAGGACGCATCGGTCGAATATTTCGGCGAACATATCGGCGTGGTCGTTGCCGAAACCTTTGAACAGGCGCGTTATGCGGCACAGCTCATTAAAATTCAATATGAAAAGACAGCCGCGAAAACCGATTTCAGCAAATACGAAAAAACAGCCGTCAAACCAAACAGCGCAGACCGTGCCGATAAGGTTCGCGGCGATTTTGAAAATGCTTTTGCGGCGGCCGAGTTCAAGATTGACGAAGTTTACGAAACGCCGATCTATCATCATCAGCCGATGGCTCCCCACGCGACGATTGCCGAATGGAGCGGGACGGACAAACTGACGATTTACAATGAATCACAGGTCGTCAATGGCGTGCAGGGCGCGATCGCTTCGGTTTTTAGTTTAAAACCTGAAAACGTCCGCGTCATCACGCCGCATATCGGCGGCGGTTTCGGTTCAAAAGGCGGCGCGTGGGGACACGTTGTGCTCGCCGCACTCGCCGCGCAAATGGTCAAGCGTCCCGTCAAGCTCGCCCTGACGCGCCAAATGATGTTCAATTCGGTCGGTTTGCGGCAGAAAAACATCCAGCATTTGCGAATTGCCGCGAGCCGTGACGGAAAACTCATTGCGCTCGCCCACGAAACGACGACGCATTGCGCGATCAACGAGGAATTTGTCGAACCGTGCGGCGACGTTTCCGAAAATATGTATGAAGTGCCGAATTCGCGTGTCACTTACCGCGTCGCGGCGATGAATATGATCACACCGACCTATACGCGCGGCCCGGGAAAATCCACGGGCAGCTTCGCGCTCGAATCAGCAATTGACGAACTCGCTTACAAACTGAAAATTGATCCGATTGAACTGCGAATCAAAAACGAACCCGCCAAAAATCCCGCAAACGGCAAACCGTGGTCGTCGCGTTCGACTCTCGAATGTCTGAAAAAAGGCGCGGAAGTCTTCGGTTGGTCAAAACGCAAAGCCGAACCGCGCTCCGTCAAACAAGGAAACTTTCTGATCGGCTACGGCGTGGCGTGCGGATCTTATCCGGCGCGGCAAACGCCGACCTCGGCAAATGTTAAACTGACACGCGGCAAAAGCGATGACGTGACCGCGACTATCGAACTCGCCGCGTCTGATTTAGGAACGGGAA
The DNA here is from genome assembly GCA_031431735.1 of Acidobacteriota bacterium. Classification (GTDB taxonomy): domain Bacteria; phylum Acidobacteriota; class Blastocatellia; order Pyrinomonadales; family Pyrinomonadaceae; genus JAFDVJ01. Next base: position 1,605 of record JANPDZ010000416.1, read on the forward strand.
CCTACACGATTCTCGCGCAAACCGCCGCCGAAACTCTCTCGTTACCGATTGAAAAGATTTCGATCAAGATCGGCGATTCCGCATTGCCGCCGGCAGCCGGTTCGGTCGGTTCGATCGGTGCGGCAAGTTTTGCCAATGCCGTCTATGAAGGATGTCTGAAAGCCTTAAGCGAACTTCAGGCAAAAACGAATCGGCAATGGTTTGCCGCGCCGACGGTTTCGCAATTGATGGAAGCCGCCGGTTTAACCGAATTTCAAACCCGCGTTGACGCGAAACCGCCGCAGGAAGCCTCGCAATATTCGTCTTATAGTTTTAACGCCAACTTTGCCGAAGTTTGGGTCAACGCCTCGACCGGAATGACGCGCGTCAAACGCTTTGTCGCCGCGACGGGTGCGGGCAGAATCCTGAATCCGAAGACCGCGCATTCGCAGATCATCGGCGGCGGAATCTGGGGAATCGGAATGGCGCTGACGGAGGAATCAATCGTTGATCCGCGCTTTGGAAATTTCGCGACGCGTTCGTTTGCCGATTATCATATCCCGTCAAATCTCGACATCGGCGAGATGGAAACTGTCTTTATCAACGAAGACGACAAAATTGTCAACAAGATGGGCATCAAAGGCATCGGCGAAGTCGGCATTGTCGGCGTTGCCGCGGCGGTTGCCAACGCGATCTTCAACGCAACCGGCAAACGCATCAGAGAACTGCCGATCACACCCGACAAATTGATTTAATCGTCCACAAATAAACACAGATTTTAATATGATTATCTGTGTCAATCGATGGTCAACTGTCTATCGTTGTTCATCTGCGGACAATTTGCTATGAAGGAATTACACGATATTCTCAAAAAAATCTCGCAATTTGCGCCTGATGAAAAAGCGATTTTGGCAACCGTTGTTGATGTTGTCGGTTCGGGTTATCGCCGTCCGGGCGCACGGATGCTGATTGATTCAAACGGTTACGGAATCGGCACGGTTTCGGGCGGATGTTTGGAAGCCGACGTTCTGGAACGCGCCAAAAAGGTATTGCATACAAATCAGGCGACTGTTATAACTTACGACACGACCAAAGAAGAAAATTCGGTTTTCGGGCTTGGAATGGGCTGTCGAGGAATCGTGCGGATTTTACTAGAACCGTTTGAAAAAGAAAGTATTCTTGCCCGAACTTTTCAAATTGCATTGGAATATAGACAAAAACAATCTGTTGCAACAATGATTTCTTCGAGCCGTGCAGTGATTGGCGGAAGATTGTTTTTCAGCAACATTGAACAATTTGATTTCGCAAATCTGCCGAACGATGTGGAAAGGTGCGGCGAGTTGAAAGATGATTGTCTAGAATTTTTCGCAAAAAATAAATCTCCCGAAGTCCACGAATATAAAATTGGCGAAGACTCTTTTGAATTGTTTTTTGAAAACATCAATCCACCACTTAATTTATTGCTTTTCGGCGCGGGTTACGACGCGCTTCCGCTCATCAAATTTGCGAAAGAACTCGGCTGGCGCATTTCGGTCGTTGACCACCGCGCCGCGTATGCCAATGCCGAAAGATTGCCTGAAGCCGATGAAATTTTCGCCACAAATGTGCAGGATTTAGACAACGCATTTTTTCAGGACGACAATTCCGTTGCGGTGATTATGACACATAATTACGACCGTGACCGCGAAATTCTGCCGCGTCTTCTTAAATCGAATTTTCTTTATATCGGTGCGTTGGGTCCGAAAAAACGGACGGAAAAAATCCTTGCTGAAACATGCAAAACATTCAGCAATGAACAACTCGCCAAACTTCACGCGCCGGTCGGTTTGGACATCGGCGCGGACACGACTGAAACGATCGCGCTTGCCATTGTCGCGGAAATTCAAGCCGTTTTAGCCCAACGCGAGGGCGGATTTTTGCGCGAAAGAAAAGGTTCGATTTATGGAAGAGGCGAATAATTCCGGCAATAAACCGATCGGAATCATCGTTTTGGCGGCGGGCGCGTCCCGCCGGATGAACGAGCCAAAGCAACTGCTTCAATTTGAGGGCAAAACGCTTCTGCGTCGCGCCGTCGAAACGGCTTTTCAGTCAATTTATAAACCGGTCGTGGTTGTTTTGGGTGCAAATTTTGAAAAGATGCGGGCGGAGATCGAAGATTTGCCCGTTGAAATCGTTTTTAATAAAGATTGGCAAAGCGGTTTGAGTTCATCAATCAAAATCGGGCTTGAACATCTTTTGAAAATCGCGCCGAATATTGCGGCCGCGATGATAACACTTGCCGATCAGCCTTTTGTGACGGCAAAACATCTCGAACTTTTCGCCGAAAGGTTTGATCATTCAAATGATTTGATAATCGCCGCCGCATATAACAAAACTCACGGCGTTCCCGCGCTGTTCGCGAGCGAGGTTTTTGTTGATTTCAAAAAACTTTCGGGCGACAAAGGCGCGAAAATGATAATGGAAAAATACCGCGAGAGGCTTTCGACCATCATTTTACCCGAAGCCGAATTTGATATTGATACTCCGCAGGATTTTGCAAATCTGCAAAAATAAATTTTAAATGCGAATCAAGAGTCGGAATGCAAAAAGATTTATCAATTATCAATTATCAATTATCAACTAATTTCAGAGGTTCGTAACCGCTCATAACTTCTGAAATAATGGATAATTGATAATTGATAACTGATGTTACGCGATATTTGATTTTAACCCGTGTAACGCGTGTCAGCGTGTAGCCCGTAGCGCGAGCGACGGGGAGAGCGATCCAAAAAGATTTGTTCAAGCCCGTGAATACGGGTGACAGAAGCGGAATCTGTCGCAATCTACGATAGCTCAATGAATCATTGACATCATTCCCGTAGCTTGCGCTACGGGCTACACGCTATTGCCATCTCCGATGGCTGAAAACCAAAACCGCGTAACATCAGTTAATAATTGAAACGGATCAAACAAAATGCTCGCCAACCGCTTAATTTTCGACTCTTGATTTGCATTTTAAGCCAATATCTATCCATTTCTTCTATCGAAAACTTTGCGCCTTTGTGCCTTTGCTTCTAAAGCGAGAAATAAGTTTTTCATTGAAAAGAATCTACCAAACAATTTTAAAATACTTTTCCCGCTTTAGAAACAAAGGCGCAAAGTTTTTGTCAATGAATATGTGGAACTTTCGGAATAGGTGATAGATGATAGATGATAAGTGATAGATTTTTTCTTCCGTCATTTCAAATTCTTATCAAATCTATAAATTCATTTCCAAAAACGCTTCTTGCCGTGCACAAATCTGTTTGGTTTAATTAACTTTTATGTCAAAGGCTTGGGAAATCGAAAATTTTTTATCAGAACGGAATGATCAACTCTTTATCAACGGCGTGGCGGCTGTCAAGCTCGCCGAAGAATACGGCACACCGCTGTTTGTATTTAGCGAATCGCGTATCAAACACAATATTGCGCGTCTGCAAAAGGCTGAAAACTTCATTGATTGCGCTCTCAAGGTTTGCTACGCCGCGAAAGCTAATTCAAATATGGCGATTTTGCGCGCCGTCAAAGATGCGAATTGCGATTTGGAAGTAAATTCGGGCGGCGAATTGTGGAAGGCTTTGAAAATCGGATTCAAGGGTCAACAAATCATCTTTAACGGCACCAGCAAAGAAGTTTGGGAAGTAGAAAACGCGATAAATGCTGAGGTTTATGCGATTCAGGTTGATTCACTTTATGAATTATCCCTGATCGAAGAAACGGCACGAAGATTAAATAAGTGCGCCAATGTTTCATTAAGATTGGTTCCCGAGATCGAAACAGATACGCATTCGGGACTTCAAACCGCGCTACTCACGTCTAAGTTCGGAATGATGCCTGACGAAGCATTGTCGGCATTTCATACCTACAAAGATTCGGAATTTCTAAATCTCTGCGGTGTTCATCTGCATATCGGTTCACAAAATCCCGCTGCCGAGCCATATTCCGAAGCGTTACAAACACTTTTTGAAAGTCTTGAAAAGATTTATGAAGAAACGGGTTTGAAATTATCGCACATCAACCTTGGTGGCGGTTTTCCTGTCAATTATTTGCGTGACAATTCGCACGAAATTGATTTTCCGCAAGCGCGGCGCGAATTGTTTTCCGCCGATTTCGAGCCGGCTGACGCCATAAAAAACGCGTGGCAAGCTGTCAACGAAGCCGCGCGAAACTCAAACGCCGAACATCTTTTGAAAAACATCACACTTCTCATCGAACCCGGCAGAAGCGTCATTTCAGACGCGGGAGTTTGCCTGACAACCGTCAGAAACCGCAAAGAACGTCCGATTTCCATTACAGAAATCCCAAATCCCAAATCCCAAATCCCAAATGACACGTGGCTATTGACCGATGCCGGTTTCAACATCCTGCTTTCGATGGAAACTTACAAATGGTATTATCACTTGATTTCTGCGGCGCGTGCCGGAGAAGCGCATAATTTCCCGTATAAGCTCGCCGGTCCGCTGTGCGACGGCGGCGATGTTTATTTCGACATCGAAGGCGAAGGTCGTTTGCCCGATCATCGGCTTTTGCCTGCTAACATTCAGCCCTCAGAAGTTCTCGCGCTGCTCAATTGCGGAGCATATTCAATCGCGCAAATGTTTCAATATAACGGACGTTTTCTGCCCGCAGTGCTTTTGGTCACAGAAAACGGCGCGGTCGAATTGATTCGCCAACGCGACGGTTTTGACGATTTAATTACAAATGATATTTTTTAGCAACAATCTCAAAAATGATTTAAAAAGTTCTGAGTCCCGCCTTTAGGCGGCTTCGTTGCGATAACTTAGCCGACTAAAGGCGGGACTCAGAACTTTCAAATGACACTAATCTGCCGGTTATAAAACTAATA
>JANPDZ010000417.1:0-5090 GCA_031431735.1 Acidobacteriota bacterium
TAACTATCGTGCAAATAAACAACTTATGTTGGAGTTTCCCAGAGACATCTGGAAATACGAGATCGAATTAAGATTAGATAATAATTTAGCTTTTATCGGAAGCTACGACGGTTCCGATGAAATTCCGTTTTAGTTTAGAAAATGAAATTATCACCAACCGAAATTTTTGAAGGGAAGAATATCTTTTTTATCGGCGGCACGGGCTTTGTCGGTAAGGTTACGCTTTCGATGCTGCTGCATAATTTTCCGAATGTCGGCAAAGTCTATGCGACTGTGCGGGCGCGTGATGCGCGTGAATCGGAGATTCGTTTTTGGACGAGCATTGTCACTTCGCCGACGTTTGACCCGTTGCGCGAGAAATACGGCGACGGCTTTGAGTCGTTTATTCGTGAAAAGGTCGTGCCGGTCAACGGCGACGTTGGCAATGAATATCTTGGAATGTCGGAAACGGAAGCGCAGGCGATTATGGCGGACACCGACATTATTATCAATGGCGCAGGGAACGTGACGTTTAATCCGCCGCTTGAAAGTGCGCTCAGGACGAATGTCGTCGGCTCGAACAATATTTTAAAGCTCGCGCGGATGATGAAGCGTCCGACATTGGTGCATGTTTCGACGTGTTTTGTCGCCGGAAAACGCAGCGGCGCGGTTTGGGAAAACGAAAAGGTTGTCGGTTATTTTCCGCGTAAAAACGAATTGATCGGCACGGTTTTTGATGTTGATAAGGAAATCGAAGATTGTGCCCGTTTGAGCGAACAAGCGCGGCAGGAAGCCGATGATGCGGTGCAGATCGCGAAATTTCGTGAACTGGCACGCACGCGTTTTGAGGATGAAGGACGCGACCCCGATGATGAATCGGAACTAAAATCGGCAATTTTCCGCGAGCGCAAGATGTGGATTCGCGAGCGCACGACCGAACTCGGCGCGGCACGTGCCGAATATTGGGGCTGGACGAATATTTACACTTATTCAAAATCTCTGGCGGAGCAAATCATTGCGAAACAGGACGATATCGTCAAAATTCTGGTGCGCCCGTCAATTGTCGAATCTTCGAATAAATATCCGTTCGCGGGTTGGAACGAAGGATTTACGACGACCGCGCCGCTGATTCTGATCGCACTGCGCGGTCAGCCGATCATTCCGGTCAATGAAAAATTGGTTTTGGACATAATTCCGGTTGATATGGTCGCGGGCGCAATCTTAGGCGCGGCGATGAATGCGCTTGTTGACAATAAACCGCCGCTTGTTTTCCAAGTGTCGTCGGGCGATTCAAACCCGAACGATATGAAACGGATTGTCGGATTAGTCGGACTCTACAAACGCGATTATTTCAAGGAAAAAGACACGGGCAACAAACTCGTAAACTCAGTTGCGGCGATGATCGAGACCGCGCCTGTGACGCAGAAAACTTACGACCGTTTTTCCGCGCCGATGCTCAATAAACTGGCGAAAACCGCCAATAATCTGCTCGACAAAGCTGCGCCGACGTGGGCCGGCGGAAGGCTTTCGAATATCGTTTCGGACTTGAAAAAATCCGTTGAGAATTTCGAGCAGACGACACAGGAAACGATGGATGCTTTTGCGATGTTCAAGCCGTTTATGATTGAAAACGCTTACGAATATCGCTCGGATAACGTCCGTGCGCTGATGTCGCTGGTCAAAAAATCGGAGCAAGACTTGCTTCCCTGGTATCCTGAAAAATTGGATTGGTATGATTACTGGCTCAACGTTCATTTTCCCGGAATGCGGAAATGGGTTTTGCCGCAGCTCGAAGAAGATTTGAAAAAAATTGAGAAACGATCCTATACCTACAAAGATTTGCTCGATTTGTTTGAAACTTCGGTCAAGCGTTTTCCGACCCGGATTGCGATGAAGATCGAACGCGGCGGGCGCAAAGAGCAATACACTTTTGAAGATGTCAAAGAATTAACGATACGCGCCGCCGGATTTTTGGCGGACAAATCCATTAAACAAAATGACCGCGTGATTTTATTCTCGAACAATATGCCCGAATGGGGAATTACCTATTTTGGAATATTAAAAACCGGCGCGACCGCGATTCCGATTGATCCGGCGAGTTCGATTGACGAAATTATCGCCTTTGCGAAATCGGGTGAGGCTTCGGCGATCGTTCTTTCGCCGAAATTAGCGGACGAAAATCTCGATTTGGCCGAAAGATTAAAAGCAGCAAAACTAGATTTGAATGTGTTCACATTTGACGAAGTTTTCGAGATGCAGACGCCAACGGAAGAAACGCGAAGAAATGCGCTACTTCCGCCGAAAATACTGTCGAATTCGGTCGCGTCGCTGATCTTTACGAGCGGCACAACCGGCACGCCGAAAGCCGTCATGCTCTCGCATAAAAATTTCGTCAATATGATCTCGATGCTCTCCTCGGTTTTGGATATGGACATCACCGACGGCGTTTTGTCTGTGTTGCCGATGCACCATACGTTTGAATTTTCGGCAGGTTTTCTGACACCGTTTTCAAACGGAACGCAGATTACATATTTGGACGAACTTTCATCTGAAGCACTTTCCCACGCCATTGAAAACAATCATGTGACGGGAATGGTCGGCGTTCCCGCGCTCTGGGAAATGCTTCACCGAAGAATTAAAACGAGAATGCGCGAACGCGGCGATTGGTTTGCCGATTTGGCGGATAATGTCATCGAATTCAACGCCTGGGTGCGCGACAATACGCCGTTTAACCTCGGACCAATCATCTTTTTCCCGATTCATCAGGGAATGGGCGGACGGATGCGCTATTTGATCTCGGGCGGTTCGGCTCTTTCGGAAAAAGTTCAAAAAGACTTGCACGGATTAGGTTTTACGGTTCTTGAAGGTTACGGTTTGACCGAATCTTCGCCGGTTTTGACCGTCACGCGCCCCGAAAATAAATTGATTCGCGGAAGCGTCGGCAAACCACTTCCGGGCGTTGAAGTCAAAATTGATGCGCCCGATGCCAACGGTGTCGGCGAGGTTCTGGCGCGCGGTCAAAACGTGATGCTCGGATATTTTAATAATGAAGAAGCGACCGAATCTGTCCTGCAAGACCGTTGGCTGAAAACGGGCGATTTAGGCAAATTGGATGAAGACGGAAATCTCTACATTGTCGGACGCTCGAAAGATGTCATTATTGATTCAAACGGCAAGAATATTTATCCGGACGAGATCGAAGATCATTACGGAAAATCTTCGTTTATCAAAGAATTAAGTGTGGTCGGTTTGCCCGACGAAGACGGCGGCGAGAAAATTGCCGCGCTCGTCGTGCCTGATTACGAGCAAGATATTTCGCTTTCACGCGCCGAAACAAACAAAAAAATCGAGGAATATTTCCGCGAGGTTTCCGCGTCGTTAGCGTTCTTCAAACGCGTCAAAATCTTGCATCTGACACCGTTTGAGTTGCCGCGCACCGCGACCAGAAAAGTAAAACGTCCCGAAGTCGTCGGGATGTTGCAAAATCTCGACGCGAAATCGAAAAACAAAACAAAAAGCGTTGCCGATTCAAAAGGCGACGACACCGCGCTCTGGATTCGCAAGATCGTCGCGTCGGTTTCAAATCGTCCGCTTTCCGATGTTGTTTTAGAAGACAAACTCGCCGATTTAGGCTTTGACAGCTTGATGTTTGTCGAACTTCAAGGCGCGGTCGAAGATGCCGGCGGACGCGTGCCGTCGCCCGACACTTTGAACGAAGTCCAATCGGTGCGTGAACTTCTGACGGCAGTTCAGCGGATTGATAAATCGAAAAAACTCGCTGACGAACCGAAAATCTCAGAGAAAAAAGACGAGGAAGAAATTCACGTTCCTTCGATCATTCGGCGCGTCGGAAATTCGCTCGTTGATTTTGCGCAGGATAAACTTTACGACAATGTTTTGCACACGAAGATCGAAGGCGAATCGAATGTTCCGGCGCACACAAATTTCATCGTCGCACCCAATCATTCTTCGCATCTCGACACCGGACTTGTCAAAAAAGCGTTGGGTAAAGAAACGGCGGAACAAACGGTCGCGGTCGCGGCGGCTGATTACTGGTTCGACACAAAATACAAACGCGCTTATATGAACAACTTCACGACGCTCGTGCCGATCGAGCGGACGGGCAGTTTGCGCCAATCTCTGCGCCACGTGACGCGCATTTTGAACGAAGGCTATAACGCGCTGATCTTCCCCGAAGGCGGACGGCAAACATCGGGCGAAATCGCCGAATTCAAACCGATCATTGGCTATCTCGCCTTAAATCAAAAGATCGGAATCCTGCCGATCTATCTCTGGGGAACTTACGAAGCCTTCCCGAAAGGCACGATCATCCCGAACACCCAAAGTTTGGGAGCAAAGATCGGCGCAAAAGTCGGCAGATTTTTGGAATACGACGAACTCTTTGCGATGACCAAAGGTGTTCCAAATACGGAAGCCTATCGTCTGATCGCGGCGCGTGTCCAACACGAGATCGAAAATATGCGCGACGGAACACGCGACAAATTCGACGTCGCCAGCGTGAGGAAAAAATGGAAAGCCGAACGACGAAAAACTCGTAAGCAAGAGCCGGTGATTGATGAGTAATGGTTTTTTTTAACCGCAAAGGACGCTAAGAACGCGAAGGATTTAAAGGGTTTTTAAAACGCTGAAGATGATGGAGTTTGAGGTTTATTTGAATCGTATTAATTGCAATAAAGAGTAAAAAAACTTCGTGTCCTTCGCGTCCTTTGCGGTTAAAATAATTTAGAAACTGTTTGAAAATTAAGAAATAGGACGCGGACGAACACGGATTTGACGGATTTACGCTGATTTTTTAATTATTTAATCCGCGAAAATCCGCTTAATCCGCGTTCGTCCGCGTCCCATTTCTTTTGTTTTCTTACAATACTGACTTTTCAAACAGTTTTAGATTTTTTATGGAAAGAACCGACTTTGAAAAACAATGATTTTATAACCGCAAAGGACGCTAAGGACGCGAAGGAAATACAAAAGATTTTTTAAAACGCTGAAGATGATAGAGTTTGAAGCTAATTTGAATCGTGTTAAACAGGTGAGCAAAAGTTTTGCGATATTATGAAAAGTTCGTAGTCCCGCCTTTAGGCGGAATCCCG
>JANPDZ010000418.1:0-4428 GCA_031431735.1 Acidobacteriota bacterium
ATAATTGACAAGATACCGGCCTGTGTTCAAATTAGCAATTAAAAGATTATGGGCATCGGGCTGCGCACGATTGATGAATGTTTTCGGCATACTTACCGGAAGCTGATCCGCAAGGCGATGGCTCAACCCTTCAAAATCATAGCCATCAGGCGTATCGCTCGCGAAAAGTGCACCGCGATTGGCAGCTGTTGCAATTGTTGATTCAAAAGCAATTGTTTTATTCAAAATCAATGTCACGGTTTGCGTATCTCTGGTCGGAATTCTGCCGACCGCGAGTTCTGCCAAACCATCGTTATTGAAATCACACAAGGCTTCATCGCTTCCGGTTTCTTCATAAATCGTATCAACCAATTTTGTCGGAACGTAGCTTTGAAACGGACGATTTTCGTAGTTTCTGAAATCATATGTCGCATCGCCGATCAACAAAACATAATTTGGCGGTGTTTGCCAATTATTTTTTGCATAGATAAAGAAGTTGGTCATCCCCGTCGTATTGGTCGAACCAAAACTGAATTCATCAAAAATATCTTCAACATCAATAACTTCAACGCTCATTCCTTGTCCGCGCCGGTAATTTGCCCAATCATTCGCCTGCGTCATCCAATCTTTGTGGGAAATGATTATCAGCTCACCATTATGTGCGGTAGTCGCCAAAGAAGACGGATTATTTTGACTAACCGAATCAGCCGCTAAAATTGCCGAATCCTCTGCCGCAAAAGCTGACCGCCCTCGATTTGATGGCAAAATAACACTGTAGTTACCACTGTTATTATCAATTCTCAAATTTGTAAGAAGTGTCGGATTGTCGGGAAATGTCAGGTCGAAAACGCGAATATTCGGGGATGTAAATCCCGAAACGGTGCTGGTGCGGTAATGTGCTGTGTAAAATGAAACGCGATTTTGATTTGCTTCGTATTTGCGCCAATAATTTACTTTAATTGATTCAGTTAAGTCAATGTCGCCCGATCCGCCGAAAGCTTGTAATTGCAGAGTATTCGTCCCTTCCTGCAAAACACTGGTCGAAACCTCAAAATGACCATTCATCAGAACCTTACCGTTTCCGCTAATCATATCCATCGGTTCGCCATTTATTTTCGCCAAGATTTGATGCGAAGTTGCGGTGATACCTTGGATGCCCAAATCTATCGAACATTTTGAAACACTGAAATCCACGCTTGTTAAGTTAAAAGTCAATGTCGTGGTGTTAGGAGTCGGCGAGCTGGAACCGATTATCACAGCATTACTAAAGAAATTTTCCGCCTCCCCGTTTAATATATCTGATGAAATATAAATTTGGCGTTCCTTTCGGATAAATGATTGGTTATAACTTTTCACTTCAACAATTCCCGAAAGCGGACGCAGAACTGTCGTACCGATTCTTCTGCCGTCCGAAGCACCGACAATCAAATTATAAACTTTGGTCGCGCTTTCCAAAGTATCTATGCCTTTGCCGTAAAATTCGATGTAAGAATCATTTGCGCCGACGATTATAGATTGCTCATTGCCGTTTTTATACAACTGCCAAAGATTGCCGGGCGCACTGACGTTAAATCCGGCATTTTGAAGTTCGGTGCGCGTCACGCGATAAACTCCTTCCTGTTTGACGCCAATTTTGACACCGGGTTGGGCGACAACCCAACGATGTGTATTGATATCCGCCGGCAAACTATTTGCTTCAATTTCCCTTCGCAGATCTGCCGGTAAATTTGCCAGATTATTTTCAATTAGCGGATTTTTTGTTTCAGTCTGTTTTCTCAATTGTTCGGATGTAAATCCTGCAACAGATGTTAAATCCCCGAGATATGTCGGGAAAATTCGTTCAAAAGTTTTTCTTTGCCCGTTTAATCCGATACTTTCGATGTAATAAGAACTCGAAAGATCGCCTTTGTCATCAAAGAATGAATATTTTCCCCCGTATACGACCGATTCGGTGGAAGTCAAAGAACCGCCGCCAACGATTGACGGACTCGCCAGTTCAGTCCCTTTTTCACCAATTCGATAGACGAAAAACCCAAAATTTTGAGTTTCAGTTTCGGCTTGCCATTGCAGATAAACACCATTTCCATCGGAAAAGGCTTCCGCACTGCTCAATTTCACATCCGACTGTGGCAAAGCCATTGGCTTAATAGTTTTTTTAACGCTGACGTTTCTGGTTTTTTGAGAGAAAACCGCGATATTTGCCACCAGACTTAAGGTGACGATTACCAAAAGCGAAAATATTTTTTTCATAATACAAGTAACTCCTTTCCGAAAGATACTTCGTTATTTCGGAAGATAAAATTGTCGAAAACCTTTAATACAATTGATCTATTAATTAACAAACTTACTCTATTTTTGGATAAATTCCAAGATTTTTTTACTTAAATATACATGCAATAGTGCCGAAACTTTAAAAAAGACTTTATTTTTTTGAAAAATTGTCTTTTTTTCCGTAATGTTAAAGGATCAAATTCTGAAATACATTTTCCAAATATGAAGAAAATTAACCGACAAATAGCTTTTTTTATTTTATTCCTTTACTTCCTGAATTTATTCCCGTTGCCGCAAAAAACTTTCGGCGCGTGGCGTGAACCCGTTCGGGCGAAACACGGAATCGTTGCTTCGCAACACGAATTAGCCTCAAAAATCGGTGTTGAAATAATGAAAAAAGGCGGTAATGCGGTTGATGCAGCGGTCGCTGTTGCGTTGGCATTGGCAGTTGTTTATCCCGAAGCCGGAAACTTAGGCGGCGGCGGATTTATGCTGATTCGCTTTAAGGATGGAAAAACAGCGGCGATTGATTACCGCGAAATGGCACCAATCGCGGCAAATCGTAATGTTTTTGTTGATAAAGAAGGAAATTTGATCAAAGGTGAAGGTTCTTCAACGGTCGGTTATCGAGCTTCCGGCGTTCCGGGAACACCCGCCGGACTTGATTTAGCATATCAGAAATTCGGCTCAAAGAAAATACTTTTCAAAGATTTGATCGAACCGGCACGGCTTCTTGCTCAAAACGGCTATGTTTTGAGCTATCGTCTGACGGAACTTTTCAAATCTTATAAGAACACACTCGAAAAATACGAAGACAGCAAAAGAATTTTCCTGAACAACGGCAAAATGTTTGAAGAAGGCGATGTCCTCAAACAACCCGAACTTGCCGCAACGCTCGGAAGAATGCAAAAATTCGGTGCGAAAGAATTTTATACCGGCACAACCGCCCAACTAATCGCCGACGATATGAAGCGCAACAACGGTTTGATTACGCTTGAAGATTTGAAAAATTATCGGGCAAAAGAACGGACACCGCTGACGGGAAGTTATCGCGGTTATCCGATCATCACGATGCCGCCGCCGAGTTCGGGCGGCATCGTGATGCTTCAGGTTTTGAATATGCTCGAAAACTATGACCTTCGTAAAATGGGTTATAATTCCGCCCAAAAATATCACCTTCTCGCCGAAGCGATGCGTCGGGCGTTTGCTGATCGCGCCGAATTTATGGGAGACCCGGATTTTGCAAAAGTTCCGACTGCACAATTGATTGATAAAAATTATGCCAAAAAGCGAGCTGAAACTATCAATCTGACGCAAGCATCGAAAAGCGCTGACATCAAAGCCGGTGAAATCACATTCAGTGAAGGTACCGAAACAACTCATTTTACAGTTGTTGACGGCGAGGGCAATGTCGTCACCAATACTTATACGATCAACGATTATTACGGCTCTCGCGTGACAGCAAAAGGCACCGGTGTTTTATTAAACGATGAGATGGACGATTTTGCGGCACGTCCGGGAAAACCCAATCTATACGGCTTAATTCAGGGCGAAAACAATTCCGTCCAGCCCAAAAAACGTCCGCTTTCTTCGATGACTCCGACAATTGTTTTACGAAAAGACGGCTCGGCGTGGTTCGCGCTCGGCGCCCGTGGCGGCCCGCGAATTATTACAGCGGTTTTGCAATCGGTTATTAATATGATTGATTACGATATGAATATTCAGCAAGCAATTGACGCGCCCCGAATTCATCAGCAATGGTTCCCTGACCAGATAATTTACGAACCGCTCGGAATGTCGCCCGACACGATTAAAATTTTAGAAAATCTCGGACAAACATTTGCCGCCCGCCCCGCCAATATCGCCTCGGCAACCGGAATTGCGATTGAAGAAAAAACCGGAGTCAAATTCGGTGCGATTGATTCGAGAAGCGACGGTGAAGCGGTTGGTTATTAGTGAAAGAAGTCAGAAGATTGAAGTCAAAAGTCAGCATTTTATCTAAATTCATTTGTAAAAGTCAAAATATGTTCTTACAAAACATGTAATGATGTAATGCGTCACTGAAAAGTTATTTTCAAAGAAAACTAAGGATTAGAGACTGGAGCGCGAGCATCCTTGCTTGCCATGAGCGCGGAGCGCGAAAACGGCGTTTATAAGCCATCTGCCGTCGAATTTAAC
>JANPDZ010000419.1:0-4573 GCA_031431735.1 Acidobacteriota bacterium
TTAAAACCGTGCCGTTCGGCAAAGTATAATTTTGCGGAAAAGTTTGTCCTGCCGCAAGAGTCGCATTGAACACACTGAAGTTACCCTCATTGACCCCGGCAAGCGCATTTTCATTTTTGCGGTAGAGCGAATAAGTGAAACCGAATTTTGTTGTATGACTTCCGAAAAGATACGTCAAACTCGCGCTGTAATTATGTTTATCGGAAAAATTATCGTAAGGTCCGAAACTTGTTAAGCCGGTAAAGCCGTTACCCGTCAGAGTCGGGACACGATCCTTTGTATTGAGAAAAGGCAGATTAACCGGAATTGTCGTATTTGCCAGAGCGAGCGTTCCGACGTTTGAACTTAAAATTGAGCCGTAGGCAAAATTGTAACGACCTTCGAGAATGACCCGCGGACTAATTACATATGTCGTTTGGAAGGTGTGCGTTTTTCCGGGAGAATTGGTGCTGGTCGTCGAAACTCCCGGCAATCCCGAACCGCTTGAGAAAAGTGCGTTGGCATCAATCGTCGGAATTTTATCGTTTCCAAAACGATAATACATTGACCATTTATCGCTAAAACTATGATCGATCTTTAATATTTCCTGCCGGAAATCAGCGATGCCCGGCAGTGAAACCGATAACCCGAACGGATTGGCGACGGTTCGTGCATTCGGAAGCGGTAATCTATTGTAAATTCCGTTTAAGTAGGCTAGCGCCGCCGGATTAAACAAATTCGCCGAAAGCGGTGTGTTGGCGGGAAGCACCGTCGTACAAGTCGGTGTTCCGCTGGTCGGTATGACATTGATACAAACCGGAATCGGGAAAACGCCGCGTCTTAAATTTTCATCGGGCACGCTGACCGTACCGGCGGCTGAATAGCGGCGATCTTTACGTTTTTCCTCTGAAAAGAAGAAAAATGTCCGGTCATAACGTTTGAACCAACTATCTTCCGGCTTGGCTTCGCCAAATCTCAGGAAATAAACCGGTCCGCCAAATGTAAAGCCATAGTTGTTATAGCGAAACGGCGGACGTTTTGCCTTACCCGTTTCCGGGTCTCTGCCGAATTGCGGTGTTGTCACGGCATTATTCAAAAAGCTGTTCGCGTTAAAAGCCTCGTTGCGGATAAATTCAAATGCGCTGCCGCTGAATTTTTTGCCGCCCGAACGTGTTACTACGTTAACCTGTCCGCCACCGCTGCGTCCGGCTTCTGCCGGATAAAGCGACCGCAAAACACGAAATTCGCCGATCGAATCAACACTCGGATAGGCTTGAATCGTAATATTCGAACCGCGGTCGGTGATGTCTGCGCCATCAACCGTAAAAGTATTTTGACTACTCCGCGAACCGTTGACCGCAATGTTCACCGTATTGGCCTGACCGTCCGGATTTGTCGTTCCGACATAAACCTGGTCAGCCAAATCGTTTGAAACACCCGGCGCGAGCGTCACAAGCTGTACGAAATTACGATTGTTGATCGGAATTTCGCGAACCTGGTCGCCGTTGATCAAGGTGCCGCTCGTTGAGGAATTCAAATCAACCTGCACTGTGTCTGCTTCAATCGTTACAACTTCTTCGATTTTCCCTGCGACCAGCGAAAAATCAACTGTCCGGCGTTGTCCGATATCGACTTTAACGTCGGTTTGCACAGTTTTTTTGAAGTTCGGAGCTTCGACCGTGACGGTAAAAACGCTGATATTCAAATTCGGTGCAGAAAATGTTCCGTCATTATCAGTTATCATCGTTCTGACAACATTGTTATTTTTTTGCGCATCGACAATGGTCACGGTCGCGCCCGGCACAACTGCTCCGGAAGCGTCACGAACCGTCCCGACGATCGTGCCGGTCACTTCTTGCGCGGTTGTTGAAAAATTAAAACTTAAGATCATCGCCGCAGCAATAATCAAGAAACTTGCAGTCGAAAAGATTGGTCTTCTCATATTCATTATTATTTTCTTTCCTTTACAAAGATTTGGTAGAACTTAAAATTGCGAATTATGTATCAGTTATATTTAGGTTTTTGGAAATATCTCCAAATTTTCGTTATGGCAAAACTCATAGGTTTTGCACGAAAAACTCAAAAAACCGTTTATAATGTTAAATTTCTGAAAACTTTGGAGAATCTATAAAAAGTTATAAACCTAAATCCGCTATTTGTAAAGCAAAAACTGTGCGCGACGAGTTTTGAAAGAGTTTAAATTTTTCTGCCACGCGTTTTCGATTGTTTCGGGTTCGTCGCCGCGCTTGACCATCTCGAAAATCTCGCTGTTGACGAGCAAGCGATTATAGTTTTCGGTCTTCCAATCGGTCGGGAAAAGTTTTCGCAAAGCGACGGCGATCTCGATGCCTGTCCGGACAGACTTAAATTTTGCGCGGTCAACGATTATGATATTGATTCCGCTGCAGTTTTCGTCCTTGAAAACCGATGCGTTCGGCTTAAACTTAACGGGAACAAAGCGCACGCCGCCCAAGGCTCTGCCATTCAAATACGACGCAAGTTTAACAGCGTCAATCCACGGCGCGCCGACGACTTCAAAAGGCGTGTCGGTTCCGCGTCCGACCGAAAGATTTGTAGTTTCGAGCAGTCCGATGCCCGGATAGAGCGTCGCTTCGGTCAAGGAACGCATATTCGGCGATGGATTTATCCAAATTTGCGCGGTTTCGTCAAACCACTGGGCGCGCCCCCAGTTTTCCATCTTGATGATGCGCACGTCAGCGCCGATCTTGCGTTCGGCGTTCATCATCGCGGCGAGTTCGCCAATCGTCAGACCGTAGCGAACAGGAATCGTATGCGCGGCGATAAACGAAAGTTTGTCTTCGTCCGCCAAAGAACCTTCGACCGACACTCCATTAATCGGATTCGGTCTATCCAAAACATAAACGGGTTTTCCTGCTTTGGCGGCTTCTTCCATTACATTGCGAAGCGTTGCCGTATAAGTATAAAAACGCGTTCCGACATCCTGAATGTCATAAACAATTGCATCCAAATCTTTCAATTGTTCGGGTTTCGGGCGGCGCGTTTCGCCGTAGAGCGAATAGACGGGCAAACCGGTTTTTTCGTCTTTTGAATCGTCAATTTTAGCTTGATCGAGTTCGCCCCGAATACCGTGTTCGGGCGAAAAAAGCGCGACTAAATTTACATTTTTGGCTTCCTTCAAAACGTCAATCGTCGGTTTTCCAGCCAGATTTCTGCCGGTTTGATTTGTCACCAGACCGATTTTTAAGCCTTCGAGCGATTTGAAGTTTTCTTTTTCGAGAACGTCAATTCCATTCAACACGATTGCCGAATTGGATGAGATGACTGCTGACTGCTGACTGCTGACTGCTGACTTCTAAATTTTGGAATTTGCGGCGCCACGATTGAGTTGTAAGCGGCTTCGGCTTCGCGGAATTTTTCGATCGGCGTGT
This sequence comes from Acidobacteriota bacterium, assembly GCA_031431735.1. GTDB lineage: Bacteria > Acidobacteriota > Blastocatellia > Pyrinomonadales > Pyrinomonadaceae > JAFDVJ01. The sequence continues at coordinate 3,390 of JANPDZ010000419.1, forward strand.
CTTCAATTGCCGAAGCCGCGACGGTCGCAATGCGCGCACGAAGCGGCGCGACATCGCCTTTGCCGTCCGGGTGAACGCGGTTTGAGAGAAAAACGACAAAGGTTTGTGAGACGCGGTCGATCCAAACGCTCGTTCCCGTAAAACCCGTGTGTCCAAATGAACCGAGCGGGAAAAGATCGCCGCGATTCGATGAAAACGAAGTGTTCATATCCCAACCAAGTCCGCGTGTCGCTCCGTCTTCCGAAACGACATTCGGCGTTGTCATTCGCGCAACGGTTTGTGCCGACAAAATACGTTTGCCGTCAAGAATTCCGCCGTTCAGAAGCATCTGACAAAAACGTGCCAGATCGTCGGCTGTCGAAAAAAGTCCGGCGTGTCCGGCAACGCCGCCCATTCTGTAAGATGTCGGGTCGTGAACCTGTCCGCGCAAGATTTGATTGCCGGTTTTTTCGTCGCCTTCAAATTGCGAGCCGAGATAGTTTTGTTGTCCTTTGATATTTTCGGTCGGGGCAATGGGATTTGGTTCTAAGGTTTTTCTTGTTCCTAAATTATCAATATTTGTTTTTGGTATAATGGGCGTGACAAATACTCCTTTAGAATTTGCCTCTTTATTAATTTCGTTAAAAACCCAAAAACCTGAATCACTCATCTTTAATGATTCAGAAACATTTCTAAGAAAGTAAAATTCAGAAAGTAAATTGCTAACTCTTTGAACAATCTCGCCAAGCACGATAAAACCGATGTCCGAATAGACAAACTTTGTGCCCGGCGGAGTACGGAGTTTTTCCTTCTTTAACGCTTCGAGCATTCCTGCTTGTCCCGTCCATTTTTCGCGCAGATCGAAATCAGGCGCGTAGCCGGAAACGTGCGTCAGAAGCTGTTGAATCGTTACTTTCTTCGCGTTTTCGTCCCCGATTTCGGGAATGAATTTGCCGATCGTGTCCGCGAGGCGAATTTGTCCGCGTTCGACGAGAATCATTATCGAAGTCGTTGTTGCAACGACTTTGGTCAGACTTGCGACATCGAAGATCGTGTCAATCGTCATTTTTTCAACTGTCGGAACTAATGAACGATTACCGTAAGCCTTGCGGAAAACGATCTTTCCTTTGTGTCCGACGATGACGACCGCGCCCGGAAGTTTTTTATCGGCAATATCTTTTTCGACCAAAGCGTCAATCTGATTC
>JANPDZ010000420.1:0-8416 GCA_031431735.1 Acidobacteriota bacterium
CCCGACTTTTGGGGGATAAAAGCGCGCAATATCGCCCCCTAACGGCGGGACTCAAAACTTATTCAACGACCCGCAAAACAAAACATTTCAGATAATAAGTTTCGGGCATTCCGAGCAGGATCGGATGATCGGCGGACTGCATTCGTTTTTCGATCAGTTGAACGCGCCTTCGGGCATCGCGGAGGGTTTGTTCCAAGGTCTGCAAAAATATTTCTTCCGAAAAGTGATACGAACAGCTGCAAGTGACAAGAATTCCGCCTTTGTTCAATAATTTCAAAGCGCGCAGATTAATTTCCTTGTAGCCGCGCACGGCGGATTTTAAGGCAGAACGGGTTTTCACAAATGCGGGTGGATCAAGCACGATCGTGTCGAATTTCTCGCCTGCTTTTTCAAGGTCGCGCAACGCGTCGAAAACATTTGCGGTCTTAAATTTTATATTTGAAACATTGTTGAGTTCAGCGTTGCGTTTTGCCTGCATTATCGCATCTTCTGAAATATCAATTGCCAAAACTTCATCACAAACGCCCGCCAAATTTAAGGCAAATCCGCCATTAAAAGTGAAACAATCAAGCGCGCGTCCGAAACCATAATTTCTGACCGCAACGTGATTTTCGCGCTGGTCTAAAAAAGAACCTGTTTTTTGTCCGCCGAGTGGTGAAATGTAAAACTTGATGCCGTCTTGTTCGATGATCAATTCGTCGGCGACTTCGCCGAAAAGAACGCCCGACTGCATCGGCAGATTTTCGCGTTGGCGCACCTTCGCATCGTTGCGTTCGATAATTGCGGTCGGCGAAAATTCTTCGCGCAGAATTTCGACAAAGATTTCTTTGAGTTTGTCAGTGCCTTGCGAAAGCGTTTGGATGACGAAATTGCCGTTGTAATCGTCAACGATCAGCGACGGAATCAGATCGCCTTCGGAGTAGATTAGCCGTTTTGCATTTGTCCCCGCGTCGCCGCGTCGCCGTGTCGCCGCGTCGCAAATTCGCCCGCGCCAAAACTCTTTGTCAACGGTTTCGTCTTTGGTCGTAAAAATCCGCAAAGTTATTTCCGATGAATCGCTGTAAAACGCTTTACCGATGAAATTTTTGGCTTCATCAAATACAGAAACGACATCGCCGCCGTCAGCTTCTATTTTCTGAACGTCGCTTTTATAGATCCATAAATGCCCGTTGCGGACGCGCTTTGCACCTTTTTTGTTGACGAATGCTTTTTCCATAAAGATTAGAATTTACGCGGTAGAAAATAAAAAATAACATTCGTAACAGGTGAAAGGTGAGAAGTGAGAAGTAATCGGACACAAATAACGAATTGTAAAAACACTGCTGAAATAATTGCTAATTGATAATGAATAATTGATAAATTCACGCTTTTGAAGCAAACTTTATCAATTATCAATTAGCAATTAGCAATTATTTCAGCAGTTTTACCAACCAGAAATGTTGTCCGATTAGATTTGTGCTCAAAACTTATCACCTATCACCTATCACTTATTCCGAATTTTAAACCGCGTAACTTGTATAGAATTTAACCGATGAAAAGGTATTTGGCTAATCCGCATAGTCCGCCGACGATCACAACCAATAAGACATCCGTCTTCAAAAAATAAAGCGCGGCGAATGATAAAACGGCTAAAACAAGCGCGAAATAATTGGTTTGCGGATGCGGGAAGATCACGGTTGCGCCGAACATTAAAGCGAGATTCAAAATCACGCCAACGACCGAAGCCGTGACACCTGAAAGCGCAGACGTGAGATTTTGATTGTGGCGCAATCGCTCGATATACGGCGCACCGACAAAAATAAAGAAAAACGACGGCAGAAAGGTCACATAAGTTGTCAGCAAAGCGCAGAGAACTGCAAATGATGTTTGATTAAATGCGCCGGCATTATTCCAGCCGGTCATAAAACCGATGAACTGCAAAACCATAATCAGCGGGCCGGGCGTTGTTTCGGCAAGTGCTAAACCATCAACGGATTGTGCCGCCGTAATCCAACCCGCACTGACCACTGCTTGATTGACATAAGCCAAAACCGTATATGCGCCGCCGAATGTGACGAAGGCGGCTTGCGTGAAAAAAAGATAAGTTTTTGAAGCGATGTTGTCGAAACCGTAAACCGATCCGACCGCAATAAACGGTAAAATCCAAAGCAAACCGAAAACCGAGATTATTTTTAAGAATCGGTTTTTGGTCTTTGGTTTTTGGTCTTTGGTTTGTTCATCGGAATTTGTGGTTTTTGATTTCAACAAAACGATTCCTAAAATCGCCGCCACCAGCACAATCAAAGGAAAAGGAACGTGGAAAAAATAGATTGCCGTGAACGCTAAAATTGCGATGACAATGTGCCAATACGTTTTGAAAGCCTTTTTGGCAATCTTCAAAACCGCTTCGACGACAATCGCGACGACCACCGCTTTGAAGCCATCCAAAACTGCCGAAACCTGCGGAACATCTCCATAAGCCGCATAAATATATGAAAGAATCAGAAGAAGAAAAATTGAAGGAATCACAAAAAATGCGCCCGCGATGATGCCGCCTTTAATTCCGTGAAGCCGCCAACCGATGTAAGTGGCGAGCTGTTGCGCTTCGGGTCCCGGCAGCAGCATACAAAAATTCAAAGCGTGAAGAAAATCATCCTGCTCGATCCATTGGCGGTTTTCGACCAATTCTTTCTGCATAATGGCGATTTGTCCGGCAGGTCCGCCAAACGAAATAAAACCGAGTTTGAGCCAGAAACGAAACGCTTCACGGAATGAAACTTGTTTGTTTTGATTCATAAAATGTCTCCATTAAAAAGTAAATTTCTTAATGTTTTGAGTCCCGCGTTTACGCGGCAAAAGCCTCTTGAAGCAGGGAATCAGAATGCTTGTCTCAAAATGTAAAATCGTATGTCATTTTCATTTGCAGACTAAACGATGGACGCTCTAAACCTTTGCCGGTCGTCTGATTGTAAATGATAAAAAAATCGCTGTTCGGGCGATAGATGTAACGAAATCTGATGTTTAAGGCTGAGGTGCGCGAAGCCGAATTGAGTTGCAAAAGGGTTGAGGTCAGAAATTTGCGCGAGAAATTATAGTTCATTCGGGCAGCAAAAAGGCTGGTTTTGAAATTGCCTTGCGGCAGACGAACATTGTTGTAACTTTCGGAAAAATCGAAGAAAAAATGTGAATTCGGACGAAAAGTGATGCCTGCCGAAACTTCATCGCGTTTGCCCGAATAGAAATCGCCCCATTTGTAACGCGCCGTCAAGACAACTGTTTTACTTTGGTTTGACGTAAATTGCACACGCGGACGATTGAAATGATAAGTTCCTGACGGAATAACGATGCCCGGACGAATCTCGAAAGATTCGGTCAAAACATCCGTTACGTCTTCAAACGGGCGAAAGAAAAATATTGCCGAGTTTTTGAATTCGGTTTCCCACGAAAGTTCGTGTTGGCGCGAAGAAAGATTGCCTCGGCGATCGTAATAATTTTCGGTTTGCACTTCAAATTCCATCTGCCTGACAAACGGCAAAAACGTCGGACGCGGTTTGTAAGCGGCTTGCGCGAAGTATTGCCGGATGCCTTCGCGCTCGATAAAACCGACTTCGGGATTGAAATTCTTGCCAACATCTTCATACACACCGATAAAGCGGAACTTATTGTTTTCAAAAACTGAATTCACTCGTACCGAATGAACGCTCGATTTTATTCCGGGCGAAACCGAGCGGGCATAAAAGGCGGATAAAGTGTAATGGTCAGTCAGGTTAAATTCGGCATCAACGCCGTAAGCGCGGTTGTATTTAGTGCCGCCAAAACCCGTCGCGCCCTGCCGATTGACGAACATCGCGCCGATCGAAGATCGTTTCAAAATGTCTTTTTTCACGCGAACAACCGTAAATTGTTGACGCGGAACAAACAGATTTGTGTTTGATTGTCCGGCGGTTCGCGTCTGAACCTGCAAAAATCCGACGTTGTAACTACCGATTTTACCGGTAATTTTCGCGCCGTAATCAATCGGAATCGGTTGTCCGCGCTGATTTAATCCAATTCGCCGCGTAAAAAATAATTGATTTGCGCCTTGTCTGCCGAAAAGAAAAACGCCTGAGTTTTCGAGAAAGAAATCGCGTTTTTCGGGAAAGAAAATCGAAAAGCGCGAAAGATTGACGACTTGATTATCAACTTCCGCCTGACCAAAATCGGGATTCGCCGTAAATTCCGCCGTGAGCGACGGCGTAATGCCGATTTTGGCAACCTCTAAACCAAATTTACCGTTCGCGCCGGCACCGGTTCCTTGTGCGCCAATTCGCGGCACGCCTTGTTGCCAACCGCCTGAAAGATATGGTTTTACCTCAATAAGGCGGCGGCGTTTGATTTTGCCAACGCCCGTCAGTTCACCCGCTTGCGAAACTCTTTCAAGCCCAAAAGATCGTTGCCAACTTGTCCATAAATCTTCTTCGTTTTTGCGCCGTATCAATCGGGCAACATTAAATCCCCAAACGTCCAAACCTTGTTCAAAACGAAGCGTTGTCAGCGGAATCGCAATCTCAACCGTCCAACCCTGTGCGTCAATTTTGCCTTCGGAAATCCACGCCGCGTCCCACGAAAGATTGACGTCGCGTCCTTCGTCGGTAATCAGCGCGTCTTGTTGTGTACCGAGCGGATTGACCGCAAAACGAAAGGCGTTGCGTTTGTCGTGATAAGTGTCGAGAAGAATTTCAACCTTGTCGTCGTTTGAAAAGCTCGCATCGCGGACGAGCTCGCGGGCGTTGATTTTCAATGGTTCGGAATCGAAAGCGCGAATCGCAAAATAAAGATTTTTGTCGTCAAACAAAACGCGAATTTCGGTTTTTTCACTTGCAGGTTCGCCTTCCGTCGGTTCTTGCTGGCGAAAATCTTTGATTGGTTCGGCATTTGTCCAAGCGGTTTCGTCCAAAACGCCGTCAATTTTGAGGGTTTCGGATGTTCGAAATGCCGCAATTTTCGGGACAGATTGCGCCGATGTTTGAAGGACAAATATCAATGTCGCCGTCAAGATAAAAAAGTGCCATCCAAAGTCAAAAGGCTTTTGGTAAATGATTTTCATTTTTTTCGGTTGTTTTATCCAAACCTAATTTTGGTTGAATCAGTTTGCGTAACGCTCGTCAACGGTAACGATAAAAACGAGCGTTCCGATGATTCCGATAATGCCGGCTGCGATAAATGGCGTTTCGGGCGAAAATTTCCAGAGCAATCCGCCGATTGCCGCCGCCGGAGTAATTATCAAACTTCGCACGAGATAATACAAACCGACTGTCCGCGCCCGAAGATGCGGAGCGGCAAAATTGACGATCATCGTCTTGCGCGAAGGCTCGCCGATCTCACGCAGACCGCCAATCACAAACGCCAAAGCAAGTTGGGCAAAATTCGTGGCCAGAACGACAGCAACCGGAAACAGCGCGAAACAAACAAAAGTAACGATAACAAACGGTTTGCGCCCAACGCGGTCGGCGATTTGCGCCGCCGGAATGTAAACCAAAATAGATGCCGCCATTTGAATCGCCACCAGCAATCCGTATTGCACAATGCTGATGCCGGTGATGTTTGTGACATACAAAACAATGAAAATTTCGGCTAAACTTTCGCAAGTGCGAATCAGTATATCGGAAATAAGCAATCGCTTGAGCGCGAAGTGAAACGAACTCCAAACACCGCGAATGTTTGCCGGTTCGCCGACAATAACGGGCAAAGTGATTGCCGACGCAAGCACTAATGTTATTATCGCAATTACGAGTGTTATTATCAGTCCAATGTGCACGCCGCCGACCACGCCCGCACCGGCAATCAATGCGCTGCCGACCAAGGGTGCAAACGCCATCGGCACACGCTTCAAAATTGATTGCAAGGTGAAACCCATCGTCCGCCGCGAATCGGGCAGAGCGTCGCCAATCGTCGCAAAAATCGCCGGAGAAGCCATACTGCTCCAAGCCATTGTGAAAGTTAATCCGACAAACACGAAAATCCACGACGAACTAAACAGATAGATCAAATAGCCGATTGAAGCAAGCGCGATAAACACGAGAAAAGCACGGCGGCGACCAACGCGGTCAGCCACGAAGCCGCCCGGATATTGATAAATTGCATCGAGAAAATCTTTCGCCGTGCCGAAAAAACCGATGATTCCTGCGCTCGCACCGAGAGATTCGAGATATTTGGGCAAAAACTTTTTCCAAAGTTCTTCGCCTGCGCCAAGCAGAAAAACGACTGCCGAAACAATGACGACGTTGCGCTCCAACCCAAAATAGTCTGCAAAACGCGCACGCTTTGTCATTGATTCATCTGCGCTTTTGTTTTGTCCGCTGTTTGTTTTCACTCGTCTTTGGTTAATTTAACTGCCTATTTTGAATAAGTGTCAAGTAAATCTTTGAGTAAAACTTGACGAAACGATAGAATTAAAGTGCCAGTAAAGAAAAAAATGAACAAATTACCGGGACGTTGGACGATTGGTGGAATTTTAGCGACCGGTGCAAGAGTTTTGGCTTTAAATGAAACAAGCAAGGCTAACACGGAAAGTTTTCCTTTTGCTTTTCAAGGAAACCATCACGCAAAAACTATTGGGAAGATGTCAATTGATGTGTGAAAAGTCTTGGAAAGTGTTAATTAACAAATAATTATTAGTTGGATTTTAGAAATTTTCGGTTTCATAATGTAAAATACATTCTTTGCTTTACGAACTTCTTTTTATGTATAAACAAATCGGAATCTTGACTGGCGGAGGCGATGCTCCGGGATTAAACGCGGTGATTCGGGCAGTTGTCAAAACGGCAGTCGGCGAATTTGGGATGAAATGTATCGGTATCGAGGATAGCTTTGAAGGAATTTTAGGCGCAACTCATACCGTCAAACTTAATCTCAAAGCGGTCAGCGGGATCCTTCCACGCGGCGGAACGATATTAGGCACCCGCAATCGGGGAAGTTTTTGCAAGGTTGTTGACGGAAAAACCATTATTCCGGAAATGCCGATTGACGAAGCACTGGTGAATCTGAAAAAACTCGAAATCGAAGCACTGATCGTGATCGGCGGCGAGGGAACTCTGGCGATCGCCGAAAAGTTTCACCGGCGCGGATTTCCGGTCATCGGAGTTCCGAAAACGATTGACAACGATCTGTCAGCGACCGAATTGACATTCGGTTTTATGACGGCGATCGATATTGCGACCGAAGCACTCGACCGTCTGCATACGACCGCCGCCTCGCACGACCGCGTGATGATTTTAGAAGTAATGGGCAGAAACACTGGTTGGATTGCGCTGCATTGCGGAATGGCCGGCAGTGCCGACGTTATTTTGATTCCCGAAATTCCTTTTTCGGTCAGCTCGATGCTCGATAAGATTCGCCAACGCGAAAAAGGCGGTTCGCGGTTCACTAATATTGTGGTCGCGGAAGGTGCGGTCGAGGTCGGAACACAACCGATTTATATGGATAAAGAAGCAATGCGGCTCGGCGGAGTCGGCAGCCATCTGCGGCGGCGGATCGAATCCGAAACCGGCAAGGAATCGCGTTGTGTCGTGCTCGGACATCTCCAGCGAGGCGGCAGTCCGAACGCTTTTGACCGAATGCTCGGAACAAATTTCGGCGCGTGTTCCGTTCGTGCTTTGGCAAACGGGCAAACCGGCAAAATGGTCGCCTTAAAAGCCGGCGAAGTAATTTCAGTTCCGTTGGCTGAAGCTGTTGCAAACATCAAAACCGTTTCGGTTGACGGGCAGCTTGTTCGCACGGCACGCGACATCGGCATTTCATTTGCCGCACCGAATGAATCGAAACTCTAAATCAGTCGGCAGTTGGCAGTAGCAGTTGGCAGGTTAAATCCTGACTGCCTACCGCCGATTGCCTACTGCCTACTTTAAATTATGGAAGCAGTTAGAAAAAAATTACAAGACGAATTAGATTCACTAGAAGAAGAACTTCATTTTAAATTGCCGAAGGAAATTCAAAAGGCGCGCGAATTTGGCGACCTTCGGGAAAATGCGGAATATAAAGCCGCGATGGAACGTCAATCAATCGTGCAAGCGCGAATTGCCCAAGTCAGACAGCGGCTTGGCGAAGTTGAATCTATTGATATTTCCAAACTCCCGACCGATAGCGTTGCTTACGGTTCAAAAGTCGTTCTTTACGACATAGACAGTGACGAAAAACATACTTATCGGCTGGTTACTTCTGAAGAAAGCGATCCTGAAAACGGTTTGATCTCAACCGTTTCGCCAATCGGACAAGCCTTAATGGGTAAAGAAGAAGGCGACGCGATCAAGGTTAAAACGCCGAAAGGGTTTCGTAATTTTGAGATTTACAGATTAACGACGGTTCACGATTTAGAAAAGTAGGCAGTGGTCAGTGGTCAGTTGTAAGTAAAATCGTACTTACCAAATAACACAGACCACAAGAGAAAAAGTTTGGTGCA
>JANPDZ010000421.1:0-1885 GCA_031431735.1 Acidobacteriota bacterium
CACAAATCATCTCTTTGGCGTAATCGGCTTGAAATTCGTCGAGTTCACCGCTGTCCAGAAAACAATTCAAAACCTCGCGCATATCGTAGGGCGAACGATGGTCTTCGGGCAAAATTTCGTAGAGTTTTTCAGGCGAATTCTGCGGCTTTTGCGGCTTGATCATCGAAACCCGCGTTTCTTCCTTTTTCGGCAATTCCAAAACCAGCGCACGAATTTTTTCGAGACATTCCTGTTCATTCGCAGTTCGAAAATGCGCCACGCCCGAAATCGCATTATGCGTCATTGCGCCGCCGAGAGATTCGTTATCAATTGTTTGCCCGGTTGCTCCCTTAACGAGATTCGCGCCGCCCAAGCCCATAAACGAGGTGCCTTCGACCATCAAGATGACATCCGAAAGCGCGGGCAAATACGCGCCGCCCGCAACGCACATTCCCATCACTGCTGAAATTTGCGGTACTTTCAAATAGCGCCGCATGATCGAATTGTAATAAAAGATCCGCGCCGCGCCGTATTGACCGGGAAAGACACCGCCCTGATATGGCAAATTAACGCCCGCCGAATCAACCAGATAAATGATTGGCACGCGTGAGCGCATCGCAATTTCCTGTGCGCGAAGAATTTTTTTGATCGTTTCGGGATACCAAGCACCCGCTTTGATGGTCGCATCATTGGCGACGACAACCGCTTCGCGCCCGTGAATTTTGCCGATCGAGGTGACAACCGCCGCCGCCGGAGCCTGCCCGTTATATTCGTCATAGGCGATTAAAAGACCGATTTCCTGTTGATACTCGCCGGCATCAAACAGCAGATCAATGCGTTCCCGCGCCGTTAGTTTTCCCTGTTTATGGATTTTCTCGATCTTTTCCGCGCCGCCGCCAATTTTTAGTTTATGTTCGAGGCGCAGGAATTCATCAGTCAATTCGTGCAGACGAGTTTTTTTTTCGATTTTCATTCAGGATAATTATGGATTTTGATTATATCTCGAAAAGATTTTCTTTGATTGTATTAAAATAACACAAGATTTTTCGGCTCGCCAAAGCAAGGTTTGTTTTGTTTCGGATTTGACGCTTTTGTTTGACTAACCTACCATTTCAAAAGGTTTATTTGTAATTGATAAGGTCAATCTGTGGTTTAGTGAAAATGTGAAAATGTGGGAAAGTTGAGTTGAATGTTGATTAACGATTTCAGTAACTATTAGAAATAATGTGTGTTAGCGGTAAATATCCAATCTCAAGAAGCCAACTTTTTGGACGTTTGTTTTCACTTTTTCACTTTTTCACTTTTAACCTTTTTCACTTCATCAAATTTGTTTATTTATGATTTGCCAAAATTGCCAAACGAAAGTTGCTGACGATCTGATCTTTTGCACAAATTGCGGCGAACGCCTTTTTGAGCCGAAAAGCGAAGCGCAACCCGTTTTAATGAACGATTCGACTATTCGGCAAACGGCTCACGAACGACCGGCACAGACAGTTTTGATGCGCGATTCGGTCGTCACTAAAACTGCATTTAAACAACCGCCCAAATCTTCTTCAAACATCAAATGGATCGCGTTAATTTTCGCGCTGATCGCGATTCCCGCGTCACTTTTCGGCGTTTATTTGCTGACGAATTCAAAGCAGGTTGCACAAAATACAAACAAAACGAAAACTCCCTCACCGACAGCAACACGCAAAGCAACCGCAAACCAAAACTCAAACGAGAATATTTCCAACACCAACGCCAACATGACAAACGCCGAAACAAATTCGGCAACCCCTCAAAACAAAACCGAAATAATGAACGAGCGAATCGAGATCTACCCGGATTCGCATTACTCCATGTCGTTTGAAATCGGAAAAGAAAACACAAAACTCGTCGGTCAAGCAAAACTTTTGGAAGGCGA
>JANPDZ010000422.1:0-5793 GCA_031431735.1 Acidobacteriota bacterium
AAAAACTTTCAATAAACTTTCCCAAGTTCGCAGTTTTTGAATCTGCCCGCCGACCGTTGATAATTGTCCGCTTGCCTTGCGGAGTTGTTCGGCTAATTTGCCCGGAACGCTCGTCGGCATTTCGGTAATTCCGTGTTCGGCAAACTTGAAACCGAGAAATTCAAATTCATCCGGCGGCGCGATAATTCGTGTTTTATCGGGATGCAGCGCGAGCTTTCGGCTTCGCAAAAGGTGCGCGGCACTTTGCAAGGCGTTTTCGGCTTCCGTTTGGTTTTGACAGCTGATCACAAAATCATCGCAGTATCTGATTAACTTAAAACCTTGCGCCGTCAGCGATCTGTCAAATTTACCGAGATAGACATTTGCGAGCAGCGGCGAGATCGGCGAGCCTTGCAAAACGCCTTTGCGCGTGCGGAAATAGTTTTTCGCCATTTCATACGCTTTCGGCGCAAACAAACCTCCGGCCAAAACCACGCCGCCGATGCCGAAGGCTTTCATTCCCAAAAAACGCGCCAGCATCGCCCGGTTTGAAACCGCATACAGCAAACCGCTTTCCAAAAGTTTTTTCAAGGCGGCGCGTTTGGTGCCCGCTTTGGCGTCGGTCATTTCGGTTTTTATTTTGTGTGAAATATCTTCGCCCGGCGCGATGTCGAGCAGGTCCTGAACTTCCGGGTTCATCTGCAAAAATTCATTTTCGTAGGGCGAAAGCCCGAGCTTTGAAGCGACAAATTCGTCAATCGAATCATTGACGGTTTCGCCGAAAACGTCTTGCAGTTCCGCCAGATTTGCCTGCGTAATGCGCCACCAGGTCTTTTCGGTTTCTGCGTCCGATTCGCGCAGAGTTCCGGCTTCGAGCCACAGATTGATCAGATGCAAAACCTTTTCGTCCGTGATCTTTTCGCGCAGATCATCGAGAAGAAGACGAATGTCAATCTCGGCAAAATAGTTTTGAATATCAGATTCGACCGTCCACAGATAGCCGCCGGCACGATGCAGTATCAGCCTTTGAATTGCCATTTCGATATTTCTCTGCGGGCGAAAAGCATAACTGCAATCCGCCATTTCCGTCTCAAAAAGCGGCTCAATCGCGTCGAGCACGGCGCGCTGCGCGACGCGGTCGCGGATCGTCAGAATCCCGAGCTCGCGTGTTTTGCCGTTCGCTTTGGCGATCTGCACGAATTTGGCGGGCAACGGCTGATAGGTCAGAGTCGTCAGATTCCGCGCCAGCTCCGCTAAATTCGCGTCCAAACCCTGCTCAAACCCGAACCACGAAACCCGGTCAATCCCGGCCGACCCGCGATTTACCTTGACCTTGCGCCACGCGTTGTATAACGATCTGATCTCAACGATTTGCTCAAACATTTTCGACATATTTCCTCCAAACAAGGAAAAGTGTAATCGAAAATTTGAGCAACGCGAGGTTTGGCAAACTTGCCGAAAACATTGCCTAGAATTGTTTTTTAGCTTATTTGACAAAGGAAATTAATCAAATATCATAAGTAACTGTCAGGAAGAAATTCCTGCGTTGTTTGAAAATTAAGAAAAAGGAGGCAAAAACAATGGAAATACTTTTGTTATTTTTCAAGGCTTTTCTTTTTGTTTCGGAAATAACTTTCGAGTTATGGAAGCGAACGAAAAGAAAAGCGTTTGATGACGAAATCATCAAACGCTTAGATTGCTTAGAAAACGAAATTAAGAGATTAAACCCTTAATTTCACCTTGTGTCGGAGGTTGCAACTCCGACACATCTTAATTTTCGGCAAACTTGCCGAAAAAGTCAATAGGAAAGTTAATTATTTTTCAAACTCAATGCGGTCAGATTCAATTTCCAAACCGAAAGCGTAGTTTTCTCTTTTTCCTTTTCGTTGAATGTAAAATTTCTCAAAAGTCTTGGTTTTTGGGAAAACCTTATCAAATTTCGGAACAATTTTCCCGATAATTTCACGCCAATTTTTGACGATAAAGTTTTTAACTTCTGTTCTACTAATCTTGACTTCATCCTTTTGCGGCTTGCGTTTTTTTATTCGTTCAAAACGCGCACATTTCTTTTGATAGACTATTTTTTTTGCTGAATCAAAATATAATTTTTCGATAAAATCGGATTTCGGAAAAATGATAAATTCTTCATTTCCTTTTTGCTGTCCGCGAGCGTGGCAAACTTTTAGACGAATAACATCCAATTGCTCGTTTCCGATTTTATCAAAAGCAATAAATCCTTTATCTCCAAGATTTTCTTTTCGATAATCCGCAAAAAAGGCAAAAGCAAAAATCTGTCGTAAAGACAATTTTACGACGGAAGATAAATTCGAGTTAGTTTCGACAACCTTGACCAAATTTCGCTTTAAATCAATTCTCAATTCATAGTTTGCCGATTCTTTTAATTTCAATTCGGCTTCAATTTTATCAACTATCTGTTTGTAACTTCCTCCGGTTTTTTCTTCGAGCAAACCAATACCGATTTCGCGCAACCGCACAAACGGAATCTCCGCTAAAGTTGTGTTTGCCATATCGGTTGTCAACGGTTTGGTTTTTGCTTCGTCCAAAAATTCAGGATTGCCTTTTATATCAAACACTTGGCGCGGAATTGGCGGTTCGTAATAAAAATCAAGTGGCGGTTTCCCGATTCTTTCAAATTTTTCGTCAACCAAAACGTGCGAAAGTTTATCGTCTGTGCGGGCAAATAAAGACATGGCAAACGCCAGATAATTTCCCATCGTTTTGCGTCCGCCGGCAACCGAGGCGTAGATCGTCGCGTCTTTTTGTGTGCAAAGATTTTTGACAATTTCGCAAATTTGATTTGCCGCCAATTCATTTTCTTCGGTTGAACGAATGTCGGGTAATTCTTGTCCTTTTGCGTCCTTTAAAATTTCCAAACAATCCAGATCAAACCGTAAATCTTTGGTTTCATTTGGATAATGAATGCAAAACTCACTCCATTTGCCGGAATCAAAAAGTCTTTCTTTGACGATGTTTTTTCCGATTGTCGAAGTAATTACTTGAATTTCATCAATGCGTTTTTTTTCTTTGACTGCCAAAACATACAAAGTTTCCGTGATTATCTGCGGAGTTAAACCCGCTACGCAAAGCAGAATATTTCGTTTATTTTCCATTGTTTTCTTTGACCTTTTTGACTACCTTTTTCGTTTCGATTTTGGGCTGTTCGAAATTGAATTGGGCAAGTTCTTCCTTGGTGCAGTTGATTGTTAAACTTGACTTTCCCAATTCGTTTGAGCCTTCCGAAACCAAATCAATGTGCCGATAAAACTCGGAACTGTTGGTAAATTCGATTGAATACCGTTTGCCTTTTACTTTCATCGGAATCGCGCCCAAACGACCTTGAATTTCACTTCGGGTGACATCTTGACGGCGCAAATCCGGCAATACATGTTCATCTTCGCCTTGTTTCAACATTATTTTAACTTTTTCATTGAGCCGCGCTTTTTCTTTTTCAAGAAAATTCTCGATCTTTCTGCTCTTTAACAAAACGAATATCGAAACAATCGTTCCCGTAATCCCGAAAATTGTTCCGATCACGCCTTGCCAATTAAAAAAATCCTGCATTATTTCAACCTCCGTAAAATTCCAAATTCGTAGCCGATTGCTTCGATTTCTGCACGGTTCAAGACTTTTCCTTCCGGGATTCGCGTCTTTAATTTGAAAATAAGGGCGATGTCATCAACGCTCTGAGAAAATTCGATGCGGTTCGGTTTGACCTCGATGTCGAGCAGATCCGATAAAACATCAGCCGTTGCGAGGTGTCCGATTGCCGAAATAATTTCCGCGCCCGTTACTAATTCCTTTGCCTCGAAAAGCGAAACCGGCTGAAAATCAAACGTCCCGTAAGCCGTCAGAATACTTGTGTTCAAAAGAGTAATTTTCATAACAAATTCAGTTTCTCACACAATCGAACCAAAACGTATTTCGGCAAGTTTGCCAACCTTCAAAGCGAACTATTCTAACAATTTCGTCAATATCATTAACAATCCGCTCGACAATGGCGGGCGTTTTGTCGGTTTTCATTTCTAAAAACAATTCTGTCAAAGCGGCTTTGCCGGATTCGATTTGCTCGATTGGCTCATATTGTTTTTCGGCTTGCAAAGTTTCGGTGGCAATCTGGCAAAGTTCTTTGATGAATTGGATTGAAGTTATTAAACCTTGTTCGGCGCGGGCGCGGATTTCATCAAGCCTTTCGCTTAGTTGTTTGAAAATTGGAAGATCGCCGTTTCTTCTAAGTCTTCCGACCTTGTCTGTCTTTGTCCATCGCCCATCGTTGCTTAAACTCGAAATCATCGTTTGCCGAAGTGCTGATAACAACTTCGCTTGATTCGGTTGGCAGATATTTGTCCAATTCTTCTTTGTATTGAACACAGGCAAGGCGATCCGGCGTAACAATCATTGCTTTGAAGCCTTCCGGCTCGACTCGTGTTTGAAAATGCTGAACGATGTCTTTAACAATCGTTGAAACTCTTTCCGGCGATTTGAGAAAAATTGCCATATTCGCGGCTTTTTTGCTCAAACGGTTGCGGTCTTCATCGCTCAAATCAACGGTTAGTTCTTTGAAAGCCGTGTCTAAATCTTGCTTGTCAATATGATAATCAGGAAGGCGCGGCTCGAAATGTAAAGGCAAAGTTGCCTGATCGCGCAGACTTTCTTGAAAAGTGTAGCGGCTCATATATCCGCCCGCGTCTTGTTCCGCGCCGAATGCCCAAAACGTATTTTTATCGGCTTTGTTGATTGGCGTTCCGGTCAAGCCGAAAAGAAAAGCATTCGGCAAAGCGGAACGCATTTTTCTGCCTAAATCGCCTTCTTGCGTTCGGTGCGCTTCGTCAACCATCACGATAATATTTTCCCGAAGATTCATATCTTCGTAAGTGTCTTTGAATTTATGAATCATCGTGATAATGATTTTGCGCGTGTCATTTTCTAAATAATCGTGAAGCTCTTTAATGTTGTCAGTTGTAACGATGTTCGGGATTTCGGCGGTGTTAAAAGTTGCCGTGATTTGCGTATCTAAATCAGTTCGATCAACGACGATCAAAACCGTTGGACTATTCAAATCAGTTTGTTTTCTAAGTTTTTGCGCGGCGAAAAGCATCAGCAAAGATTTGCCCGAACCTTGAAAATGCCAGATCAAACCTTTTTTGATTGTGCCTTGTTTTACTCGATTTATGATGGCGTTTGCGCCTTCATATTGTTGATAACGGCAAACGACCTTGATCTTTTTGCGTTTGCTGTTTGTCGCGTAAACCGTGAAATACTGCAAAATATCAAGCAATGTTGCCGGATTTAATAAATGTCTTAATTGCTTGCCGACATCGCCCAAACCGACATATTGCGAAAGCGTGTCTTTGTCTTCCTGCAATCGCCACGGCGACCAAAGTTCAAGCGGCATTCTCACGCTTCCGATATAAAGTTCTTTGCCTTCGGTTGCAAATGAAAAGACGTTCGGCACGAAAAGCGAAGGAACGGAATTTTCATAAACCTGATGAATTTCAAAAGCGGCATCAAACCAACTAACCGCCGGGCGAACGGGTGTTTTGGCTTCACAAACGACCAGCGGGATGCCATTTACAAAAAACACAATATCGGGAATCTTTGTTTCGCGGGCAAAAAAGCGAAATTGATTTGTGAGAAGAAAATCGTTGTTTTCCAAACATTCAAAATCTATCAATTTAACGGCAACGTGTTTTCCGCCCGCGCCGAAAGGCATTGTTTGTTCGCCGCGTAACCATTTGGCAAATTCTTCGTTTGCCCTCACAAGTCCGACATTGCTAACCGTGATTAAAATAGCGC
>JANPDZ010000423.1:0-4814 GCA_031431735.1 Acidobacteriota bacterium
GGAAACCGTAACGGTCAAATTGTTAATCGAACCGCTTTTGATAACTTTTCCCTGCACCGGATTTTCGGCAGGCGGCTGCGTGCCGGAACCGCAAGCCGCGACGAAAATGCTCATGCCCGTGAGGGTTAATAAACTAACAAATAAAATAATCTTTCTCATTTTGTAGTCTCCTATATTGAAAATATCTTAACAGTCCCGACGCACGTAAAACAGTGAGCAGAAACACCTTGAAATAGCCGCGCAGGCGCAAGTTCGCCCCAAAAAGGGCGCACTGCTCCCCAACTAAATTAAGAGGGCTTTATGTTTGATGTATTTAGGCTGTCGCGTCCGCGGAATGATCCTGCGTGTGGACAGTGAAGAAGGCGGCGACAATTGCTGCGTTTTGTTTGAGAACAACGCCGCTATCTGTTCGGCAATCGACTTTGAAATAGTAATATTCGATGGTGAGAAGTTAAACGATGCGCTCGATGGGGCCGGAACCGATTCAGAACAATTGACCGCACAGCATAAATCGGCCGCATTCGCCGCTGGGGATCTGTCCTTACTCTTCGCCTTATCGCAGCACTTCATCATCTTGTCGTTCCGCGCGTGCAGCGGTGTGCCGGACACAACGCCACCGACGAGAGCCAAAAGCAAGAATAGCAATGTGAGCCGTTTTACCATCAAATAGACTTATATCTCCAAGCTCGGAATATGTCAATAAAAATCAATGACAATCGTCGCAGGTTTCGTCGCGTGTTGCTTCGATTCCGTCCTTTTGCAAATCAGCTTCGCAAGAACCCAGTCGCGTGTATCTTAAATATAAAATGGTAAACAATTGACATGGACGCTTGTTGATTGTTGGAAAGATGAGTCTGGGCTACGGCTGAGACGTTTTAAGTCTGGCCGTGAGATAAGACCTCTTTTCCGTTTTTAGAATGTTCCGAGAGGTCGGGGAGCGTTTGGCTTGAGAGGCAGTGGAGGCAGACGTCCTCGTCCTTGACCATCACCCGCTTTGTCGGCAAGGTGTCGGACACGTAGAGGTCCTGCGTGAGATTGAGCGCGGGCAGTTTTATCATTTCCCGTAAGGCGGGTTCGTCGGGGTTTTGCTCTGTGGGTGCGAATGCCAGCGTTCAACCAACGTGAAAATTTTCGCGGTTTTATTCTTTTCATTTATTCGTCCGGCCTCCGGTTCTTTAACAAAACATAAATGCAGACTACTCCTCCTCGACTCAAACCCGGCAAGGCACGCAGTTTGCTCCATACAATGGGGCAATGTTCGGACGTTGTCGGTAGCGGTACAGGTGTCGCCGTTCCACTTGACCAGACTCGGGAGATTACAAATGGGCGATAAACAAGTTTCGATGGAGACGGACGAGAGCCGGATGCGGCACTTTACGAAGGCCGTACTGAACGATTTGCAGGCGCTCGAAACAATGCTTGCCGACGGGAAGATGGAAGACGGCGTTTTTCGAATCGGCGCCGAGCAGGAGATATTTCTGGTTGATTCGGCTATGCGCCCGGCACCGATCGTTCTGGAAATCTTAGAGAAAGCCGGCGACCGGCGCCTAACGACGGAGATCGGGCGTTTTAATATCGAGGCAAATTTGACACCACTTGATTTTTCCGGCGATTGCCTGAGCAAATTGGAAAATGAATTAAATGAGGCTGTCGAAATCGTCAAACAGTCAGCCCGAAGTCTAGGCGCGGACGCGCTTTTGTGCGGAATATTGCCGACGATCCAAAAATCGGATCTGGTTGAAGAAAACTTAACACCAAACCCCCGCTATCTCGAACTAAACCGCGTTTTGACCGAGCTTCACGGAAACGAAAGACTTATTCATATCAAAGGTCTGGATGAATTGCTTCTACATCTGAAGGATACCTTTATCGAGTTTTGCAATACGAGTTTTCAGATTCATCTCCAGGTAGGCATCGGCGATTTTGTCAGATACTACAACTGGGCCCAAGCCGTAGCAGCTCCGGTTCTGGCTTCCGCGGTCAATTCGCCGGTCTTGCTCGGACACCGTTTATGGCAGGAAACTCGGCTCGCGCTTTTTCAGCACGCCGTCGATGAACGGTCACCGACGCAACACGAGCGGAACCGCCCGGCTCGCGTAACTTTTGGCAGGGACTGGGTTAAGGATTCGATCCTTGAAGTGTTTCATGAGGACGTGGCGCGTTTCCGCATTATTTTTACGCGAGAGTTGGAAGAAAACTCAATGGAAACCTTGAGCGTGGGGAAAATTCCGCAGCTTAACGCCTGGCGAATGCATAATGGAACGATCTGGCGGTGGAACCGAGCCTGCTATGGCGTAATGAACGGCAAGCCGAGTTTGCGCATCGAAGCCCGATATTTGCCCGCAGGTCCGACAGTTGCCGATGAAATGGCAAATTCTGCTTTCTTTTTGGGTTTGATGATGGCACTTCCGGAAGAATACGGCGACGTCACGGAAAAAATGTCGTTTGACGACGCGAAAACCAATTTTTTCACGACGGCGCGTTACGGTTTGAAATCGCAGATCGAGTGGCTCGACGGGAAAAATTATCGGGCGCAAAAATTAATTTTGGAAGAATTGCTGCCGCGTGCGCGCCACGGTTTGCGCATGGTGAATATTGACGAGGCAGACATCGAAAAATATCTCGGGATTTTGGAAGAACGCGTTTCACAGGAAAAAACCGGCGCGCAATGGATGCTCGATTCGCTTGCCAATATGGACAAAGCGGCGAAATCGAATATTCGGATGCGGACGCTGACGGCGGCGATGCTCAATAATCAGGAAACGGGCGAACCGGTTCATAACTGGAATCTGGCGGAAATCGCCGAAAAAAGCGATTGGATCGACAATTATCGAACGGTCGAGCAATTTATGTCGCGGGATTTATTCACGGTGCGTCCCGAAGATGTGATTGATTTGGCGGCGAATCTGATGGATTGGAAACACGTCCGCCACGTTCCGGTCGAAGACGCGAACGGAAATCTCGTCGGCGTGGTTTCGCACCGCGATCTGCTCAAACTTTTTGCCATGCGCCGCGAGAATACGAGCGAGGAAATCATTGTTAAAGACGTGATGCAAACCAATCTGATAACCGTCACGACTGAAACCAAAACAATCGATGCGCTCTATCTGATGCGCGAAAAAAACATCGGTTGTTTGCCGATCGTCAAAGACACAAAACTCGTCGGATTAATTACCGCACACGATTTTCTGACCGTTTCGACACGGCTTTTCGAGGAAAGATTAAAGGAGCAATCAAAATAAAGACGCGTTTTATCAGTAAATTTTATCCTTTCATCACAGATTTGTTGCCAAACAAAAAGAATTGCGCTTCAATGAAAAAATGACCGAAGAATCGCTCGTTAATCGAAGATGGGTTAAATGGCTCATAATTTTTGCAATCTGGACACTCTGCGGATTTTTTTTAACGAGTCAGGTCGCCTTCCAAAACCAACTTTCGGAAAATCCGATTTCGTTTTGGCGGATTCTTTCGTGGCAGCTTTTTTCAGGTTACGTTTGGTTTTTGCTAACACCTCTGATTTTGTGGCTGGGCAGAAGATTTCCGTTTGAAAAAGGCGGTTGGAAAATTAGTTTACCGGCGCATCTTACGATAAGTTTTTTGATTGCTTTTGCTCAACTGGCGATTGACGCTTTTGTCTTGCCGAAGCTCGGTTATCTGCGCCGCTATCAACTTGCCTCTTATTGGGAAATTTACAAAATTTTTCTCCTTGTCAATCTGCATTTCAGCGTCGCGATTTACTGGGCAGTTCTCAGCATTTATCAAGCTGTCCGATATTACCGGAAATACCGCGAACGCGAGCTTGCGACATCAAAACTCGAAGCGCGTCTGGCGCAATCGCGTCTGCAAGTCCTAAAAATGCAACTTCATCCGCATTTTCTTTTCAATACTTTAAATGCGATTTCCGAACTGATTTACAAAGACCGCGAATCTGCCGAGCGAATGATTGGCGATTTGAGCGATCTTTTGCGAATGTCGTTTGAAAAGCTCGAAGTCCAGGAAATTTCTTTGAAACAGGAACTCGAATTTTTAAGAAAATATCTCGAAATCGAACAAATGCGCTTTCACGACCGTTTAATAGTCGAGATGAAAATTTCGCCCGATACGCTGGATGCCAGCGTGCCGAATATGATTCTGCAACCTTTGGTAGAAAACGCCATCAAACACGGCATCGCGCCGCGTTCGGCAGGCGGAAAAATCCAAATCGGCGCGATTAGAAACAACGGAAGTTTGGAACTCAGCGTATCGGATAACGGGATCGGCGTGCCGTTCAAGGATTTGGAAAATCTGCCCGAAGGCGTCGGACTTTCCAACACGCGCCGACGATTGAAACATCTTTACGGCGACGGGCATAAATTTGATTTGGCGAACGCCGAGAAAAGCGGTTTGCGGGTCAGTTTAACGATTCCGTTTCGAGAATTGGAAAATTGAATAAAGTTGCCCACGAAACACACGAAAGGCACGAAAATAAAACAAAAATTTTTAAGATTTTCTTATTTCGTTTATTTCGTGTGTTTCGTGGGCAAAAAATCTTGACCAATGAAAATCAAAACCTTGATAGTTGACGATGAACCGTTGGCGCGTGAGCGTGTCAGGCGATTTTTGCGCGATGAATCGGATGTCGAGATCATCGGCGAATGCGGCAACGGCGCGGAAGCAATCAAAACCATCAAAAACGAAAAACCCGACCTCGTCTTTCTCGATATTCAAATGCCCGAAAAAAACGGCTTTGAGGTTCTCAAATCGCTCGATGCGAAAACGCTTCCGACCGTGATTTTCGTGACGGCGTATGACCAGTATGCGCTTCAGGCATTTGA
>JANPDZ010000424.1:0-9728 GCA_031431735.1 Acidobacteriota bacterium
AGATTCAAATTTGGGATGTCGGATTTCGGATGTCGGATTTTTTGTCAAGCCAAACTCTGAATTTAGGCGAAAACCGGAGGCTTCGAGTTGTTTGAGAATCCAAAATCCAAAATCTAAAATCCAAAATTGGATCTACTGATGATGAATCATCTGATTTAATAGAAGAAATTTAACTGCCCTCGGAATATTTTATTTATGAACGATTTTCAAAATCGTTCTTTGAAAACAGAACAGGAGATTTCAAATGAAAAAACTTTTTAACAAAATATCTATCTTAAGCATTTTCGGGGTTTTGGTTTTTATGCTTGCTTGCGGAGCGTTCACGCAAACATTCGCGCAACAAGACCAATATGTCATTAAGCAGGCACAGCAAGCCGTCAGCGACAAAATCATTCGTGAAAAAGGCGGCTATGTCGATTTTATTCTTGCCAATGCGCCGGAAACTTATTACATTTCCAATTCGCAAACCGGCGTTAAAGGCTATGGAACATGGATGAAAAATTTGTATTCCTCACCGCAGGATTTTTCCTACGAGGCCCGAGTTAACAACCGCCGGGGCACGGTTGACAATATAAAATACAAACTTCTCGACGACCGCAACAATCGCGACAACGGAAGAACTCCAAGCTGGGCGATCGGCACATTTTACGGCAAAAATCCGCAAACCGGCGGCGAAATCACTTTAAACATCAGCAATAACGGTTCGGTCATCGTGACTTTTGAAAACGGCGCGACCAATTATGCGAGCATCAGCGGCGATCGGTTGACCAACAACGGTGTCGTTGCGAGAGTAACGCGCATCAGAAATGGAATTCGGACGACACGAATAGACAATGGCGAAGCCATTGATTACTTTCTCAACTCAACCGGAAACCAGAACGACAACGGAGGCGGAAACGTCCCCAATTGGGCGATCGGCACATTTTACGGCAGAAACCCGCAAACCGGCGGCAACATCGGTTTGACCATCAAAAACGACGGTTCGGTTGTCATAGATTTTGACGGACGAACATCCTACGCGACCATTTATAACGACCGGCTGACCAACAATGGTGTCGTTGCCAGAGTCACAAGACTCAGAAACGGAATTCGCACGACCCGTATAGACAATGGCGAAGTTATTGATTATTACGCCAACGGCAATAACAACGGTAATGGCAACCGTAACGCCGAGGTTCCGAGTTGGGCACTGGGAACTTTTTATGCAAGAAATCCGCAAACCGGCGGCAATATTACTTTGAATATTAATGCCGACGGCACGGTCATCATAACCTTTGACGGTGGTTCAACCAATTACGCGACCATCTATAAAGACCAATTAACAAACAATGGCGTGGTTTCCAAAGTCACAAAGATGAATAACGGAATCCGCACCACACGGCTTGATAATGGTGAACGAATTGATTACCGGCGACAATAGTTTTTAGCTTTTTTGTCAGCGGATATTTTTAGGACTGACCGAAAGAAAGAATAAAATTTCCTTCTTTCGGTCAATTTTTCTTTTAAAATTGTGCCGGACTTAACATCTTGACAATGATTTTTTGCATCTATTCGGTTAGAATTTCAGAAACATTTCAGGATCAACGATGAAAAAACTACAATTTATTACTTTGTTTTCAATCATTCTGCTTTTCTCGGCATTCGACGCGGTGGTCGGGCAGACTTCCAAAATCGTCAAAACCGAGTTGAATCAGATCGAAATTGATAAGATCATCAAAAAGTTCACACAGAACGAATTTATTTTTCGGCAAGCATTGGGTGTATATGCTTTTAACCGTGAGGCCAAAGTCCAAACCATCGGACTTGGCGGACAAGTTACGGGAACTTATATTCGTAATTCGTTTTTGGCTTTTAACGAGGACGGCACGCGATTTGAAAAAATCCTTTATTCGCCAATTCCAACTCTCCAAGGACTCCAGATCACGCCCGAAGACATTGACAATCTAGGTGGAATTGACCCGTTTGCCATCGAGCCTAAATACGTCAGTCAGTATAATTTTAACTTTGTCGGGAAGGAAAATATTGACGGACTCGATTTGTATGTTTTCGATGTTGCGCCGAAAGTGTTGCCGAACCCGAAAAAGACCAACCAGAAGTTTTTTAGCGGACGAGTTTGGGTTGATGACCGTGATTTGATGATTGTTAAAACAAAAGGAAAAGCCGTTCCCGAAGGCAAAGATATGAATGGTATGGATCAAAGATTTCCGATTGTCGAAACAACGCGTCAGCCCATTGACAACAAATATTATTTTCCGGTTGACTCAAGGTCTGATGACGAACTGGTTTTCAGCAGCGGCGATGTCGTAAAAATAAGGTTCCGCGTCCAATATTCAAACTACCGCGTTGGCAGAACCGATGTTAAAATTCTCGACGACGAACAGGAAGTCAAGGAAGACCCCAAACCAACGCCGACACCCACGCCAACACCGAAAAAGCCGTAAATTGAGGAGACGGGGCGACAAAGAGACGGAGCGAGGGAGAGATTTGTTCAAAATCGTAAATTGAATATTTCAAACGAGGATTCTTTAAAAAAATCGCTTCGTCCCTTCGTCCCTTCGTCCCTTCGTCCCTTCGTCCCTTCGTCTCCTATTCTTTTTTCAATTCGATTGCGATCGCTTCGCGCGTTTTTGTCAGCAATTCCATCAGATCGGTATCGGCTGCTAAGCCTTTCGTTTCGATCGGCGGCAATAAAACTATTTCCATTGTGCCCGGATTAACGACGCCCGTTTTTTTGCCCATCAGATAATCGGTATTTTTTATGGCGACCGGAATAATCGCCGCGCCGGTCTGCATTGCCAGATGAAACGCGCCTTTCTTAAACGGCAAAAGATCGCCCGGCATCGCGCGCGTTCCTTCGGCAAAAACACCGAACGAATAACCGCCGTCAACTATTTCACGAACATTATCCATCGTTTGGCGCGCCCTTTGCGGATTTGAACGGTCAATCGTCACAAAATTTATAAAATTGATTCCGCGCCCTAAAACCGGAACTTTCAAAAGTTCTTTTTTAGCGATCAACCCGATCTTTTTTCCGGCGTAGGCAAAAAGCGCGGTCGTATCTATGTATGACCGATGATTGGCGATAAAAATATATGATTTATCTTCTTCAAGATTTTCCCTGCCCGAAACTTTTACCTGCGCTCCCGAACCGCGAATCCAGACCTTTGAACCCCAAAGACATAACGGATAAAGCCACATTCGCCGGTTGATGATCTGCAAAAACATCATCGCCGGCAGCGCGACCAACAAAAGCATTATTCCGGCAAAAGACAAACTCCACCAATAACGAAGTTTGCCAGTCAACCGCGATTTGTTAGACTCTTTGACAGGAAACACTAATTTTTTATTATCTCGAATTTCTTCAAGGGAAAGTTTTTGCATGATTACCAGTCTAAAGTCCAAAGTCCAAAGTCCAAAGTCGGCTTTGTTAATTTCAGATTTCAAATTTCAAATTTCAAATTTTTATTGCTTTATTCGATCACTCTGCGCCTCTGCATCTGTGCGTCTTTGCGTTTTATTATTTTTATACGCTTTTGCTATTTCCGCGCAAGTTCCCTCGCCGAAATCCGTTTTGGGCTTTCAGCCGACCGACGATAAAACCATCGCCGATTGGTCGCAGATCACAAATTATTTTGCCCGTCTAGATGCGAAAAGTGATCGGGTTCTGGTCAAAGAGATCGGCAAATCAACGCTCGGCAAACCGTTGATCGTCGCGTTTATTTCTTCGGCAAACAACATCAAAAATCTCGAAAAGCTCCGGCAAATCAACGCCAAGCTGGCGAACCCGAATTTGATAAAAGACGCAGTGGAACTCGAAAATCTCGTCAAAAACGGCAAAACGATAGTTTCGATTTCGTGTTCGATCCATTCAACCGAGATCGTCGCCTCGCAAATGTCAATGAATCTTGCTTATGAATTAGCCACGGCAAAAGACGAAGGCACAAAAGAGATTCTCGACAACACGATCTTGTTGTTGATTCCGTCGCCGAATCCGGACGGGATTGAAACGGTCGCGAATTGGTATCGCAAAACGCTCGGCACAAAATCGGAAGGCACGGCGCCGCCCGAACTCTATCACCATTACGCCGGACACGACGACAACCGTGATTGGTTTATGCTCAATTTGCGCGAAACGCAAGCGATCACCAAATTCTTTTGGCAGGAATGGTTTCCCGAGATCGTGTACGACGTTCATCAGCAAGGACAAAACTCTTCACGCTTTATCATTCCGCCGTTTTTCGATCCGGTCAATCCGCGGGTTGCGCCCGTCCTTTTACGGGAAGTCGGTCTGATCGGCTATAAAATAGCGGCTGACCTGCAATCAAAAAACATTGCGGGTGTCGCGACCAATTCGACTTACGATACTTGGTGGCACGGCGGTTTTCGCTCCGCGCCGTATTATCACAATTCGATCGGAATTTTATCGGAAGCCGCGAGCGCAAGTCTGATGTCACCGATCACCGTCACGGAAGAAGATTTGCGAAAAAACCGCCCCGTGCGCGGACTTTCAAGCCTTTTCGAAACCGCGACAAATTATCCTGACGCCTGGCGCGGCGGAGTTTGGCGACCTGCCGACATTGCCAATATCGAAATGATCGCCTCGCGCGGTTTGCTCGAAATGGCGGCGAAATTTCGTCCGCGATATTTGCGCTCGTTTTACGATTTGGGCAAAGCAAATCTTGAAAGCAAACCGGACGAACCGCAGGCATTTATCGTCACGGCCGGACAGCCCGCAGCCGGCACTGTTTCGCGCTTTCTCGAAATTTTAATGTGGCAAGGCATCGAAATTTATCAAATGAGTGAAGAAGGTTATTTTGCGATGGACGCGAAAAACCGCAACTATTTTCACGAAATGCCGCTCGGATCGTTTCTGATCTTTGTTAATCAGGCGCAGAAAAATAATATTTTGAGCCTTTTTGAAAAGCAGGTTTATCCGCATCGCATTTTGCCGAACGGCGAGGCGGAAGTTCCCTATGATGTCGCGGGTTGGACATTGCCGCTGCAAATGGGCGTTGAATCGTACGCAGTTTGGAATGTAAGAGATTCGGATAAATTCAAAACCACGCTCAAAAAGGTTGAAAACATCAATCAGGCGCGGAGCGTTTTGAATCTTTCACCGGTCAAAGAACCTTTTGCCAAAATACCGAACCCTTTAAAGACGAATCCGAAGATCGGGCTGTATCGCGGATTTACAAGTTCGATGGACGAAGGCTGGACGCGGTTCGTGTTGGATAACTTTCAAATTCCCTTCACCTCAGTCTCCGACAAAGATTTCCGTGAAAACAATTTAAATTACGATGCAATAATCTTACCCGCCGACAAAGAAAATATAATTATTAACGGATTAGGGGCAGAGCGTTACCCGCCGGAATTTGCGGGCGGAATTACCGAAAAAGGCGTTGAGAATCTCAAGAAATTTGTTGAAAACGGCGGCAAGCTGATTTGTTTTGACGACTCTTGCGAACTCGTCATCAAGCAATTTGATCTGCCGATGAAAAATGTCTTAAACGGCTTAAAACGCAGCGAATTTTACAATCCCGGCTCGGTCGTCAAGCTCGAAGTTGACACGAAAAATCCGCTGGCAAAAGGTTTAGCGCAAGACACTGCGGCCTATTTTACCGACAGCTCGGCGTATGAAATCACAGATAAATCAAAGGTAAACCCGATCGCAAACTACGCCGCCAAAGATTCGCTTCTTTCAGGCTGGACTTTGGGCGAAAAATATATGAACGGCAAAACCGCATTGGCAGAAGCCGCTTACGGCAAAGGCAAGATCATCCTTTTCGCCTTTCGCCCGCAGCATCGCGGTCAATCGTGGGCGACGTTTCCGTTTATTTTTAATTCGCTCGAAACCCAATAAGACTTGAGCTCGTTAAAAAATTCCAGTAAGATGTGTTCGATTCGATAAATCAATATTTTTTTGGAGGAATTAAGATGAAACGATCTTTCTTTGCCCTTTTTCTGGGGTTGATGATATTTTCGCATTTTGCTTGTGCACAAAAAACCGAGACCAAACCGGCGGTCGAGACTAAAACTTATTCGCAAATGGATGGTGACGAGAAACTTCGTTTTATCGCCGCCAAATCCGACGAGATCTTAGCTCTTTTCGGACGCACGACAGGCGACGAGATCAATGCCGAAGGGCTGCGTGCGATTCAGTCTTACCTTGACTCATATACAAAGCGTTTATCTGCACCAAAACTTGACAGCTGCGATTCAAAAAGCTTCTTAAAAAGCGATTTGACCTCGATCATTATGCGCGGCAGTAAAAATGCCGCCGCCATCAACGAAGAATTTTCCGCCCAGAAATTGCCGCCCCAAATCGGACTTTACACGGCAATGATCGAAACCGAATTTTGCCCGTGTCTCCAGTCGCCGATCGGAGCTTTGGGAATGTTTCAGTTTACTGCCGCTGTCGCCAAAGATTTTGGATTAAACGTCAAAAAAAACGCCTCGCCGACAAAGCCCGACGAAAGATGTCAGCCAAAACTAGCGGCGGGCGCAGCGGCGAAATTTTACAGAATGATGCTTGACCGTGATTTCGAAAGCAATGCGATCGGTTTGCCGCTTGCAATCAGTTCTTACAATAGAGGTCAAGGCAATACAAAAAAACATATTTCCGATGTTGCCGCAATCTCAAAAACTCCGCGCATCAGCTTTTGGGTTTTGATCGAAACAGCGGATGTGCTCCGCGAAACATTTAAAAAAGAAAAATCATCAAAAACTCCACTCTATTTCACCCAATTTGAACAGGAAAACATCAAATATGTGCCGAAGTTTTTTGCCGCCGCCATCATTGGTGAAAACCCGAAAGCCTTCGGAATTGATATGATGCCTTTGAGCCAAACAAAGTAGAAATCATCTCAAAATAACGGGCGTAGAGAGGAATTCCGTAATGCCTCAGTAATGAGTTTTAAAGACTGGAGCGCAAGCGTCCCCGCTTGCCATAAGCGTCGCTTCGACGCGAAAAAGCCTTGTCAATTTTTATGACGCCAGACAGGCAAACATCATTTTCGCGCTCGCGCGCTCATGGCAAGCGGGGACGCTTGCGCTCCAGTCATAACTTTTTACTGAGCCATTACGGAATTACACCTGAAATTCTTGTCCGCGCTTTTCGATAAGTGTTAAAATTTATCATTATGGTTTTACGCCCTCTTTTTCTGTTCGCTTTTTTTCTTGTTTTTATCAATTTTACAATCGTTTCAGCCGCCGAAACCAACTATTTTTATTTGGCGGGCGAACCGACCGTGCGGATCGGTTTGGCGACCAATGCGCGTTCGGTTTCGATCACCACGTCTGATTCGTCGCTCGTTGCGGTCAGCGCGGGCGATCCCGTTAAACTGCTCGCAACAAATAAAGTTTTCGTCGCGCCGCGCACCTATCGTCCGCCCGAAATCGAATTTTATAAGTTTGAAATTCAGAGCATCGAAACGCAAGCCGAGGCCGACGTGCTTGCCGCCGATATTCGCGAAGCATCGGGCGAAAAGGCGTTTGCGATGCTCGGCATTCAGCCGAACACGTGGCGCGTAATTATCGGCGACACGAAAGACACGATCGAGGAAGCCAACCAATACAAAGCCGGTCTCGCCGACAAAGGTTTTGAAGACGTGACTATCGTCACGGAAAAGAAAACTCAGCCGTCAGACGAGGCAGTTGCGCTTTCACAGCAAATAAGGCAAGGCGGAAAAACGGAAAACCGCAGTTTGATAAAACCGACCGGCTCAACACAGCCGACCAAAACGGACAATGTGCCGATTGATCCGAATGTCAAAGAGATCCTTGTTTCCGGCTCAAGCGAAACGGCGAAATTTTCTTCGTTCAAACCGCTCGCGTTCGGTTCGGTCAGCGAACGCGCCGTGCCTGTCAAACTAAACGGTAAAGCATATCGCGGAAAGATCGAAGTTTTTGTTAATTCACGCGGCACTTTGACGGTCGTTAATGTCGTTTCCATGGAAGATTATCTTTTGGGCGTGGTGCCGAATGAATTGGGTTTGCCGTCGCTCGAAGCCCAAAAAGCGCAGGCGATCGCGGCGCGAACATATGCCGTCGCCAACATCGGCGGTTTCGGAACGCAAGGGTTTGATCTGCTGCCGACCATCTGGTCGCAGGTTTATCGCGGCGTCTCAAGCGAGTCAACAATGCCGACACAAGCCGTTCAGCAAACACGCGGAATCGTTGCGACCTACAAAGGCAAACCGATCAACGCGCTTTATACTTCGACGTGCGGCGGACGGACAGAAAATTCGGGCAATATTTTCGATTTTGACGAGCCGTATCTTCGCGGTGTTGAATGTTCGCTCGAAGGTCGCAAACAGTTCGAGCCGTTTTTGATCAAAAGTTTGCGCGAACTGCCGAAAGTCGAGAACGAAAATCAACTTGAACTCGTTCGAATCTCTTCGCAATTGGCGGTCAACGGCTTTGTGATGGTGACCACGCGGTTCACCGACGAATGGTTTGATCTGCCGCCGACCGATACCGAATTG
The DNA here is from genome assembly GCA_031431735.1 of Acidobacteriota bacterium. Lineage (GTDB taxonomy): Bacteria > Acidobacteriota > Blastocatellia > Pyrinomonadales > Pyrinomonadaceae > JAFDVJ01. The sequence continues at coordinate 8,484 of JANPDZ010000424.1, forward strand.
AAAAGCTGGGTCAATCAGCTTGCCCTGAAATTCGGCAAACCTTATCCGGCATTTTCGGGCGAATTAGTAAAATCCGTCGAATTCGCCGATTTTTTAGCCAAAATGATCTACGCGGAAGCGCAAGCCGACACGCTTTTGAGCGAATCTGACATCAATTATCAGCTTTCTTTCACTGACGGCAACGATATTGACAAAGACAAACGCGCCAATATCGCGATGCTTTTTCGCGACGGCTGGCTGTCGCTCTATCCCGATTCAAATTTTCACCCGCATCGCCCGCTGACACGCAGCCGGCTGATACGTCTGATTGCCGGAATTTACGCCAAGAAAAAATGGACACCGACGATGCAAACCGGCGTGGCGCGGCCGTCCGCCGACGGCAAACTCATCATCAAAAGCGGTAAAAGTGAAAAGCCGATCATCGTCAACCCGAATGTTTTTCTCTTTCGTCAATTCGGCGACCAATTTTATCAGGTCAAAGAAGTTGCGCTGCTTGGCGGCGAATCGGTCGCGTATCAAACAAACGGCTTGGGCTTGATCGTCTATCTCGAATTAAAACCGACCGCCGAAACGACCGTTGCCGAAAAGATGTCGCCTTTTACGATGTGGACGGCGAATCTTTCGGCTTCGGCAGTGCAATCGCGCCTCTCGCGCTACGTGCGCGGAATCGGTTCGTTGATTGATGTCCGCATCGCGCAAAAAGGTTTTTCGCGCCGCGCCACCGATCTTGAGATCGTCGGCACGAACGGAATTTTTCACCTCAAAGGCGGCAAGATCCGTTCCGCCTTGCGGCTCAGAGAACAGCTTTTCGTGATGAATAAACGCTACGACGGCAACGGGCGTGTCGCGTCATATTCATTTACGGGACGCGGCTGGGGACACGGCGTCGGAATGTGTCAATACGGCGCGTTCGGACTCGGCAAAATGGGCATCAAATACGACGCGATTTTGAAGCATTACTATACGGGAATCGAACTGACAAAGGCTTATTGAAATATGGGAAGAAAAAGAAAAGACGTAAAACAAGTTCCATCTTACGACAAACTATTTATTTCTGTTTTGAACGCGCTAATTGAATTAGGCGGTTCAGGAACTATTGAGGAGATTAACGAAAAAGTTTACGAATTAGAAAACTTTTCGGAAGAAATTCTCCAAATACCGCATGGAGAAAATAATGCACAAAGCCAAATTGATTACCAATTAGCTTGGGCAAGAACTTATCTCAAAAAGTTTGGTTTGATTGAA
>JANPDZ010000425.1:0-1620 GCA_031431735.1 Acidobacteriota bacterium
TTTTTGCGACGGCTTTTGTGATCAGCGAACCGCTTACTTTGTATATCTTCCGCAAAGAAATCAAGCTTGAAATGGTAAAAAAAGGGCGTTCGATTGTGACTGATGCCCGCCGGGAAGTGACGGCTCGTTTTCAAGACGAAACCGATTCGTTGGAAAACAACAACGCTGAAATTCAAAATCGCCTCGATAATCTCAAATCTGACCGCGATCAAAAGGAACAAGCAGTCATTGGCGAAGTAGAAGGTGAAAGTGCGACCGGAAAAAAGGGTTTCGGAATTGCGGCGAAACAAAAGGAAACTGCCTTTTTGGATGCCGATGCCAAATACAAAGAATTCAAATCCGGGTCATTCGAAACTTTGAATCAAAATAACGAACGTCTGGCAGAAATCCGCAAGGAAATCAAACAACAAACCAAATTGGCGGCAGACGTGAACGAAGGAGCAGATGGTATTCTAGCTCGCCAGGAAGCACTTTTTTCGATTGTCACCGGCAATTTTGGCGCAGCCAAAACATATTTTTCGATTCTACTCATTTTGATGCTCACCGAGACGATTCCTCTGACCTTTAAGGTATTTGGGAAATTGAGTGTTTATGATACGGCACTCGAAGATGAAGAAGCCAAGCAAATTGCGGAAATTAAAGCAAGCAATAAGTTTGAATCAGAAAATCTGGCGCGTTCACGAAGTCTGCAAAAAGCCTTTGACGAAAAGATTTTACAAATTATTATCAATGACGAAATCGTAAATTTACAGGACGAAAACGAAATTCGCGTTGCCAATATTTTGAAAGCCGAAGCCCTGCGAAGAATTGAAAACGAATCGTTTATTCGTCAAGCCGAATTGCTTGAAAACGCGGATTTTGCGGATGTAATCGCGGTTGAAGTGATCGGACACACTGATCTGCAAATCAGCCTGCAAGTGCCGAAAAACGCGCAAAAAACGCTTTCATTAAAAACTATCGGCGGAGATATTCAAAGCATTGCCGACGCTATCGGGGGAAAACTCAAACTTGCAAAAGCCTTTTCTTCGGCAAACCGCGAAATTTCAGCAAGTTTGCCGTTACTCTTTCAGCTCGAAAAAGATAATAAGATGTTACTGCAATTTGAACCGCTGGGAGAAACTTAATGCAGAATTTCGACAAAATCTTTCCGCCGTTGACCGTTGTTTCGGGCAACTTACCGAAGTCTTTCAAAAAAGTTAAGGATTTGTTTTGGCAAGCTTTACCGCCGGCTTTCAAAATGGTTTCGGCTGGCTTGATTTTGTTGATTTTTCAAGTGATTTTAGTTGGCTCGTCAGATCGTCTTTTGGGCATTTCGCCAAAACTGAGTTTAATCTTTTCAAGTCTGTTGTTTGCCTTGATTTTCGGCGGTTTGGCAATCATCGGCGGCTTAAAACTAAAGACGGCGGCGGAAGTTTCCGAAAACAATTTGATTGCCAAACCGATTTGTAAACTTTTGATTATTCGCCGAAAAGACAGGAGATAAGTAGAGCAATTTTTAAGTTTTCTATCGTTTGTAGTTCCGCCTTCAGGCGGTTTTAGTTTGAGTATTGAGATATTTAATTATTTACAAAACTTGAGTTTATGACACTCTCAGACCGCCTCAAGGCGGAACTACAAACA
>JANPDZ010000426.1:0-6601 GCA_031431735.1 Acidobacteriota bacterium
AACTTTTCGTTTCTTTCCTGCCAATCCATCGCAACGCGGCGCGGCTTCCTTTTCTCTTCCAACCAATGCCAAACCTTCTCCTGCTCAACGAGCGAAAGTTGTTGAATTGATTCGATAACTTTCTCAAAATTCGGAGTCATAGGTTTAACCTCTCAAGTTAATAGATATTCATTCAATTTGGTTTTTCGTAAATCTTTTCAATTATTTGGTTTCCCCGAATATGAGCTGCGTTGACGGTAAATTCTGCAATGTCTGGAATACTATATTCAACTGTAAGTTCAGCTATAGCATTGTCTAGACCTCGTATTTTTTTTCGCTCATCGAATGGGTATTCGGAAATTGGAAGGAATGTGTTACTTCCTCTTTTAACAGGCTTGTAGATAGTGCTACCTGAATTTATCGGAGAGAGTTTTATTTGATTAGAGTACTGTTTAAGAAACTGTTTCGTATCAATCGTAAGAACGCAGTGAATTTTTTGTCTATATGCTCTTGCTGAAAGTAATGTTGATAACCTCTTTTCAGTTAACCAAAAGAATACTCTATTATTGAGCATTTTGAACCATTCTTTTGGCGTAAGGTCAATCAAACAGTCTTTCAAAGAACTTTCTCTTAACGGTTTTTGATCACGAATTATTGCAGAACCATAAATTTCACTTACTATTTTTACTGACTCTGGGCGATGCTCACTTTCGATTGAATTGCGTAAAATTTCGTTAATTCCATATAGGTCTAATAGAGCAGTGGTGCTTAACAATCCATATTTTTTTATGCTTTCCCAAGTATTTTCTTCTGCCATGTGGTAGAGACGAGGATAAAGTTGTTCAAGCTGACTCAAAGATATAGCCATAATATTACCACGACCTCCTGTCAATTATGCTTCGTGAATGAAATCGGGTTGATATAAGTGTAACAGGTGTTGCGGCGACTTTCTCGACTTCTTCAATGAAGCGAATAGTTTCATCAGATAGTTGCTCGAAACGTCTGGCTTCTTTGTTTGAAGCTGTAATGTAATCAACAAAAGAAAGGGCAATATCCGTCGGAGCATTCAGTGTTGCCGACTTTCTAAGCAATGACCAGTCAAACTCGGCAATTCTTCTTTCTCGATTCGTTGTTGAAGTTCGCTCAGTTTTTTCAAGTTCGGAAAGAGAAATGCCTGAACGCTTTGCAATTTCATTTAAGCTAATTTCTCTAGACATATATCCTGACGTTTTTCCAGTTTCGGGGGCATTTCCAACTCGAATCGGGTAAGTTCGGCATACCATAACTACTTTTCTTACGCGACTCGCGGGAATGCCAGCTTCAGCAAGACAACCAGCCACCGTCGTATCACGTGATGTAACGTGCGGATAATGTCCACTAAAAAGGCTTAAAGCAGTTCCTTGAGTTCCTTCTAAAAAAATTCGCTTATTATCAGCATAGGCTCGTTCGAGTTCCTCATACGTTGAACGAATAAAAGGTCTAAGTTCCTTAATGTCTTTTGCTAATCGGACAGGAATTTTCTCCAACCTTGTATTTTTTCTCATCTTCGGTTTAACTATTCCGGTAATAGAACTCGTGTAATTTTGCCGACCTATTATTCGCCTCGCGGTTGCATAACCTACACCGCTACCTGTTGAAGCGATACTTGTAACCAAACTTTTTTCGCCATCTTTATCTTCTTCTTCAATAATCATTGCTTGCGGGTCAATAGAAAGACGCTCACTATCAAGTTCGCAACTTACGATTTCCTCCAAAAGATTGCTTTTGGGACCTCGTAAATTTAACACCGCACCAGGACCTAAAAGTAACTTTGCATTGCTATTGCCTGTTCCAGAAGGAAGATGATGAAACGTGAAAGGCGGATGATAAACTTTATGACCCGCGTTTGGTCCTCCAACCCGCATTAAAATGTCATATTCTTTAGCTAAAAAAGCGGCAATATTCCCTTTTCCTTCGCTACCGTATTGTCCACCAATTAACACATCTACAAGCCGAGTGTATTCGCGTCCATAAAAGCCTAAGTGAGAAGCAACTCTTATGAGAACATCCTCTTGACTGCAACGATTTGTATCAATAACTACGTCTGCAATTTTCTCTAATTTACCTGTATTTTTTTCGGTTGCATTTTTCTGAACCTGTTCATATGAGCTTGCTTCTCTGAAACTTTTCTTTTTTCTTTGATTAAAACGTGCAGTTAGAACTTCCAAAGGAGCAGTCAAATGAAAATGAACTACAGCGTAACCGAAAGCCGTTCGCATCGCTTCAATTTGTTCTTCTATTCTTACAGAATCTACAACAAACATAGATTCAATATCCGATGGCATTGATTCAATTGAATTCATTAAACCATCTCTAACCCAACTTCCCTTTGTTTTTTTATCCAAGTTGTCTCCAAATTTTTGGAGTGCTTCGCGCTCAGATTCGATTTTTCCTGATGCTAGTCTTTTTAACAATTCGTTTGTCTTAAACTGAATAAAACCAAAACGGTCAATTAAGTCTTGGCAGAGCGATGACTTTCCTGAAGCAATAGGACCTGATAAAACTAGAATTAATTTAACCAATTTGTTCTCTCCTAAATTTTACTGAGGAATTTACTCAGTAAAAAGTAACGATGGTTGTTGACTTTTTAACGGCTTTTGGTTGGGCAACTCATATATTGTTACTTCAACTCCTTTTTTTGATAAAGTTTCTTTAATCATTTCAAGAATTATTGACCAATTTCCGCCTGCTTGACCGCTTCCTATCATCGGCATGTGGACACTTGCAAATTTTTCTTTGGCAATATCAGCTAGTTTATCCAAACAATTTTGTAAATGGCCGTAACGTATTCTTGGTTTGCCAGACAGACCATATCCATGCTGACTAACTAAGGTTAAAATTGAAGTAACTTCATCTATGTCAAGACTTTTCACCGCCCCTAATTTAAAGTCATGCGGGTTTTCTTCTGCCCATCTTATAAAATGATTTTGCACAAATGACCACTTTTTCCTAACTGCTAACGCAAACCCTGCTCCCCATCTCGGAGTCGTATCATTCACAACAAATGCAATTATTTTGTTTCCTGTGCCTCTCGGTTTGGTAGCATCACCTTTAACGAAATTTGGCTTTTGAATATGAGTAGAAATCTTTTTATTAGGTCTAATAAAACCCATAACTCTAGGATAGATTTGTCCCGGATACGCAGGAATTCCCATGCATTCAACTTTGTAAAAGTCTGATTCTTGGTTCCAATTTTCTTGTCCTTTTGCTGTAAAACCTATTGCCGTGCAATCTGATATAACTGTATCAGTCGGTAAAACTAATCCGTTTGGCAAATTCTTTTGTAAAGATGCAGAAGGTATCGAATAATCTATTTTGTAAACAGATTTCTCAGGATTTGGACGTGAAGCAGAGAACACTATACATTGATGAGGAGTAAGTTTAATGAATCGTAAGAGTAGCGACTCAAAGGAAACATCATATTTTTTTCGCAAATTTATTAAAGTATCAATTGAAAGTTCCTCTGAGTCTAAAAAGGGAAAACTTCCAATCGGCATAAGTATTTCAGAAGCACCTATATTACAAAGCATTTCAAGTTGCCATTCATCACTTTTCATTTCCGAATGAGTTGCTCGATTTCTAATTTCATCTTTACAATCAGGAAATAAAGTATGAATTATTTCGTGAGAAATGGAATATCTTATGCGACTTTTGGGACGATTAGGATTAAACTCAATAAAGAAGTTTCCATTTTTAAAAAGCGTTCGGGCATCGCGAACATTTTCACTCGGAAGAGTCTTTAATTTGAGAAAGTCAGCGATTTCAAAAGGGTCTATTGGCAAATCTTTCCCGCCTTTTTCTATGAAGTTGAGTACAAGATTTCTTGCTTTTTTAATAACAACTTCAATAGGGTCGCCTTTTCCTGCAAGATTTAAAACTGATAAATTTGTCCAATACTGATGACCTGTCATTATCTCTCCTCAAACCACAAATAAAAACAAAATAAAGCAATTATTTATTCTAAAATCCCAAATAAGAATAGTCGAATTATCAATAGAAATTTTGTGAGAGCAACAATTTCTTTTGTATGCAACATTGTATCATTGTCGAATATTTTTGTCCAAAAAATTATCACTTATCTGAGCCTTTTATACAAACATTTTGCCCGGATTCAAAATGCCGTTCGGGTCAAAGACTTTTTTGATGGCTTTCATAATCTCAAGCGTCGGCGCGTCAATCGCCATATCGAGATACGCGGCTTTGACATAGCCGATGCCGTGTTCGCCGGAGATTGAACCGCCAAGCGCGACCGAGAGCGCGAAGGTTTCTTTGACACACATTCGGGCACGGGCGATTTCGTCCGGGTTGTCTCTATTAACCACAAAATTAACGTGAATATTGCCGTCGCCCGCGTGTCCGAAATTGGCGACGAAGGTGTTGTGTCTTTGGGCGATTTCCTCGATTTTGGCGATGAGTTCGGGAACACGCGAACGCGGTACGACGACATCTTCGTTGATTTTAAGTGTGCCGTATTTCATCAAACTTGGGCTGATAGCGCGGCGCACGTCCCAGAGTTTGTCTTCTTCTTCCTTATTGCGCGAGCGCAGAATGTCGAAACCGCCGTTTTCTTTTAAGATTCTTTCGATGGTCTGTGCATTGCGCTCAACTTCTTCCTTAAAACCGTCAACGGCGACGATCAAAATCGCTTCTGCATCTTTTGAAAGTCCGAATGCAAAGTTTTCTTCAATCGCGCCGATGCAATATTTATCAATCACTTCCATCGCCATCGGGAGCAAGCCTTCGGGCGTAAAGCGCGTGAGAACTTTGCAAGCAAGCTCCATTGATTTGAACGAAGCACGAACGGTCGAGGTCGCTTCGGGCATCGGCAATAATTTCAAAGTTGCTTCGGTGATGATCCCCAACATTCCTTCGGAACCGCACATCAATCCGGTCAGATCAAACCCGACGACATTTTTGACCGTGCGCCCGCCGGTGCGGATGATTTCTCCTGTTGCCGTAACAACTTCAAGCCCTAAAACCGAATGTTTCGTAACGCCATATTTCGGCGTGCGCATTCCGCCCGCATTTTCGGCAATGTTGCCGCCGATAAACGAATCTTTGTAGCTTGCCGGATCAGGCGGAAACAGCAATCCGTGTTTTTCGACCGCTTGCTGAAGCGCAAAAGTCGTCAGTCCGGGTTGGCAAATAACATATAGATCATCGGCGTTTATCTCAATGATTTTGTTCATTCGATCCGTGCCGATGACAATGCCGCCATCAATCGGAACCGCGCCGCCTGTATAACCGACACCGCCGCCGCGCGCCGTCACGGGAAACAAATATTCATTGGCGAGTTTGAGAATTTCGACCATCTGCGCGGTGCTTTCGGGAAAAACAACCGCTTCGGGCGGAAACTTTTCCTTGACGGCATCCGCTCCGTATGGCTCGACCTTTTCAGGGTCAACAAGAACATTTTCCGCGCCGACGATTTGTTTTAACTTTTCTAAAACTTCCGGTTTAGAAGCATTTGTCACGGCTCGCGGTTTGGCGTTGAAATGGATTGATGAATACATTTTCAGGCAGATTTTTTTGTATCTTTGTTTTTCTTATCTGAAAACGAAACGTATTTTCGCCCGCTTTCCTTTTGTTTTTTCTGTAAATCCTCAAAAATCAAATCCAAATCATAGTTGAATTGCTTGGCATATTCATCGCGTTCGCCACGGATTGCTTTGACTATTTTTTCCAAAGGAATTTCAGGCGCGTCCGATTCCCAGAAATCTTCGGGCAATTCTTTTTTCGGCAAAGTCATAAAACCTTGCGAAACTAGAATTTGTTCTTCATTGTTTTCGTCAAAAGGCAGAATTCGGGCAATCATTTTGTTATCATCTTCAACGATAATCTCATCACCGTCTTTCACCTTTTCCAAATACAAACCCAAATTAGTTTGCAATTCGCTGACGCTGATTGTCTGCATATTTTTTTACCTCAAAACGAATGATACAACATTTTCCGGTTAAAAATCGCCCTGCAAGCCAAAAGTTTCGTAGCGCGGTTCGCCGTTTGAGCTTTGCAGAATAAAGAAAACGCGCTGTCCGTTGACGGCACGCGTGACGGCCGCGTCCGTGCGTCCGTCGCCGTCGTAATCGCCGAGTTTGACGACATCCGACGACAAGCCCCAGCGAATTATTTGTAATTGATTATCCGAACTTCGCTGAATGTAGAAAACTCTCTGTCCCGATTCGTTGCGGATAACGGAAATATCCGCCGCGCCGTCGCCGTCCCAATCGGCTCTGCCGGTAAAGAACGCATCGGAACTCAAACCCCATTGAACTGCATAAAATTGCGCATCGGAACTGCGCCGAACATACCAGACACGCTGTCCGTTTTCGCTTCGCGCCACGGCTAAATCGGCTTTGCCGTCTTTGTCGAAATCATTTGGCGCGGGAACGTCGCCCGATTGACCGAAATATTCGTAGCGCATATTCCCCGTCGAACTTTCAATAATATACCAGGTTCCGGCGCGGAAAACGGCGATGTCAAATGCTCCGTCGCCGTCATAATCGGCAGCCGCGAAAAAATCGCCCAAACTCGAACTTCCCCAACGGGTTTCTTGCAAAGTATTTGTCGAACTTTTAAAAACGCG
>JANPDZ010000427.1:0-4487 GCA_031431735.1 Acidobacteriota bacterium
GTCAATCAAAAGCGCCGGCTTGAGCCGAATTTCTGATAAAAATAAAATCCGCTTTGCTTTAGCCGCGCATTGTGCTAAAGCAAAAAGGATGATTGATAAATTTTCCTTTTCGGCTCAAGCCGCGCTTCAGATTTCAAGCTAACCTCCAACTAAAGTTGGAGGCAATTTATAAAAACCACAAGGTTTTGACGGCAAAATTTTTATGAGAAAGCCCTGGTTTTATAAGCAAATCCAAGCTTTGCCCCCGCCAAAATCAAACCGATGATCGTTTTCGCATCTTTTATTTCACCGCTTCCAATTTTTGCAAACGCCTCTTCAAAACTGATTCTTTCGATTTCAATAAGCTCGTCATCATCCAATTTCTGTGCGGTTTCGGTCAATTCGGTTGCCAAAAACAGATTCATTTTTTCGGTCAGAAACCCGGGCGAAACATAAAATTCGCTGAGCTTTTCGATATTTTTTGCTTTAAAACCGATTTCTTCTTCGAGTTCGCGCGCCGCGCCTGATTCGGGCGATTCATTTTCTTCGAGCGTTCCGGCGGGAATTTCAAGCAGATAATCTTGAGCGGCGTGGCGATATTGCCTGACGAGTGCGATCGTGTTGTCGCCAAAAACGGGAATAATTACCGCACTCCCGCGATGATTGACGATTTCGCGTTTGTAAAGCACTTCGCCTTCGCGGATTTCCGCAACCGAAATGTCGAAAACTTTGCCTGTATAAATCGTTTCGTTCGTTAAAATTTCAGGTTTCATAAAAAATCAGCTATAATAAAGGTCAATTTTAGCAAATAAAATCAAATAAACCGCAAAGTTCACCCCTTATTATTTTGAAAAGTTCCCAAAGGAGGCTTTATGCAGTTGATCGGATTGGCAACAGTTGTTCTTTTTTTGGCTTCGCTCGCTTCGTTTATATCGGCGTTTTTGTATCCTGATTTTGTCAGAACAGGCGGCATTTTAGGCGTTTTGTTTCTTGGTATTGCGGCACTACTTCTTGCCGTAACTATATTTAAGCGAAACAAAACAGAGAGAATCTAATCAGTTTCGGCTAAAAAAGCGCGAACCATTTTCATATCTTCCCAAACTTCGCGTTTTTTTGAAGCATCACGGAGCAGGTAAGCCGGATTAAACGTCGGGATCAGTTTGATGCCGTGAAAATCGTAAAATTCGCCGCGCATCTGCGTAATGGACTTTTTCGTGTTCAAAAGTGCCTTTGTCGGCGTATTTCCAAGCGAAATAATTAATTTCGGGTTGATCGCCAAAATCTCGCGAACGAGATACGGCGTGAAAAACTTCAAGATCTCCGGCGTTAATTCATCGCCCGCCGAAATAAATTTGACGACATTCGTTAAATAAACTTTCTCGCGTTTGAGTCCGATTGAAGCCAAAATCTTGACGAGTAAATCGCCGACCGGACCCATAAAAGGCTTTTCCGAATCAGCATCGGGCGCGCCTGGCGATTCACCGACGATCACTACCTTTGTGTCAATTTTCCCTGTTCCGAAAATAAAAAATCTATCAGGAAACCGTCGCTTGCCTTTTTCGATTAATTCCTGATTGATCTCATCAACCGTTTCGTTTGATTCGGTTGAAATCTCATCAAATAGTGAATTTTGCATAAGATTATTAGCCCACGAAACACACGAAAGAAACGAAAGGAAATCTTTAAAATTTTTTCGTTTCTTTCGTGTATTTCGTGGGCAGAATTATTTCATCGAATTCAAATAATCGCGCACCTTTTTCATATCTTCCCAAACCTCGCGTTTTTTGTGCGGGTCGCGCAGCAAGTAAGCCGGATGAAAGGTCGGCATTACTTTGACGCCGTAATAATCTTGAAAGATTCCGCGTATTTTGGTGATTCCTTCTTTTGTCCCGAGCAGATTTTTCATCGCCGTATTGCCGAGTACGACGACGACTTTCGGTTTGACGACGGCAATCTCGCGCAGTAAAAACGGTTTGCAGGCGGCCGTTTCGTCGGGCAAAGGCGCACGATTTTGCGGCGGACGGCAGCGATTGATATTACCGATAAAAACGTCCTCGCGCTTGATGCCGATGGCTTCGATGATCTTCGTCAAAAGTTGTCCGGCACGACCGACGAAAGGCTCGCCTTTCGCATCTTCATCCGCGCCCGGCGCTTCGCCGATAATCATCAGATCGGCTTGAAAGTTTCCGGTGCTGTGAACAACTTTTGTACGGCCTTCGCAAAGCTGACAGCGTTTGCAATCGCCGATCTCGGCGCGAATATCTGCAATCGTTTCGTTTGATTCGGGAAGTTTTTGCACGGCATCGCCCAAAAGCGACGGTAATTGTTCGGTTTGTTTCTTCGGCATTTCTTCTTTTTCTCGAGGCTGGTTTGATAAATTACTCGGAAAACTCGGTGGACGATTTAAGGGCGACGGCAAATGCGAAAGTTTTGTTGATTCCAAAAGATTCCGCCGCATCTGATTTTGCTCAAGATTTGAAGATTTCGGTGGTTCGACAATCTTTTTCAAAATCTCTCCGGTAGGAATAAATCGCTCTAATTTCTCTTGCGGGATTTTTGTTTTAGAATTTGAAATCTGAAATTTGAAATCTGGAATCTCAGTCAAATCAACGCTCAAATTTTCCGCGCCAAGCTCTTGCAAATACAAGATTTGTTCTTTTACATCCGCTAAAATGTCCGAAAATTCGTCCTGCATTTTGCCTTTTTACTTTTTACTTTTTCCCTTTCCCTTTGAATGGGGATTTTTTTTTTTCAAAATCGAAAATTGACCTGAGCGGGCGCAAGTTGTAGCCCTTCCTAACCTCAAATTTGCTGTCAATTGATTGATATTCTTTCATCTTTTCTCAAATTAAAGGTTAAACAGACCTGATAAAACCATTAACAGGTCAGGAAGGTGCGCTCTCTGGCCCGCTCAAGTCAAAACATATTCAATTCAAAAAAAAACAATCCCCATTCAAGCCATTTCCCTTAATTTTAACACTTCATCTAAAATTTTGTCGGACAGATCGCGTTTTGACATCAGCGGCAAATCAATTTCTCCCGAGCGTGTGATAATTGTCGCAATGTTCGTATCCGAATTAAATCCCGCGCCTTTTTTTGTGATGTCATTGGCGACAACCAAATCGAGATCTTTCTTTTCCATCTTCGATTTCGCGTAAGCGACAACATCATTCGTTTCCGCTGCAAAACCGACAACCAGCAATTTAGCGTGCCGATGTTTTGACACATTAGCAAGAATATCAGGCGTTTTTTCAAGTTCGAGGTTGAAAATATCGTTGACTGTTTTTTTGATTTTAACTTCGACAACTTTGCGCGGACGATAATCGGCAACCGCCGCCGCACCGATAAAAATTGATGCTTCCGGCAATTGTTTCATCACGGCTTGAAACATTTCTTCGGCTGAAACAGCGCGAATAACTTCAACATTCGCGGGCGGTTCAACCGTCGTCGCGCCGCAGACGACCGTCACGTGCGCGCCGCGTTTTTGCGCCATTTCAGCCACGGCAAATCCCATTTTGCCCGACGAATGATTTGAAATAAACCGCACCGGATCAATCGCTTCGCGTGTTCCGCCAACCGTAATTAAAAGGCTTTCGCCTTTTAAGTCCTGAGTCCAAAGTCGGTTTGATTTGACTATGGACTATGGACTCAGGACTCAGGACTCGAAGCACTTGCGCCGCAATGTTTTCAACGTCTTCAAGTTTTCCCGTGCCGACTGTTTTGCAGGCCAATTCGCCTGAAATCGGTTCAACGAAATAAACGCCGTCTTTTCTTAAAGACGCGATATTTCTTTGCGTTGCGGCGTGATTCCACATCGTCACGTTCATTGCGGGCGCGATCATGACGGGTGCGTTTGAAGCGAGATAAGTCGAAGTTAAAAAATCGTCGGCGATACCGTTTGCCAATTTGCCGATAATATTTGCCGTTGCGGGAACGATCAGCAGCAGATCAATATTTTGCGAAAAATTAATATGCGCTATCGGGTCGGGATTTTCCGGCGCGTAATCGTCAACCAAAACAAAGGTTTCCGTCAAAGCGCGAAACGTCAACGGCTGAATAAATTCAGTCGCGTGGCGCGTCATTGCAACGCGGACTTCGCAGTTTGCTTTCTGCAAAAGACGCAAAACTTCGATCGCCTTATAAGCGGCAATTCCGCCGCAAACGCCCAAACCGACACGATATTTTTTGTTTTCGGACATATCTGTTAGAGAAAATTTTAACGCAAAGGCGCAAAGACGCAAAGGCGCAAAGTTATTAATAATTTCTTTGTGTCCTTGCGTCTTTGCGCCTTTGCGTTAAAAAAAAGATAGTTCTCGGCTGTGTCTATGATAAAATTCGGGCAGAGGAAAAAGAGCGAATGACAAGCCAACCGACACTGTTTGAACAAAAAATGGAAAATGCCGAAATCGAAAAGGTTTTGCTTTACGCTTTGGGCGATTTTCAGTCGCGCAAAAAGGTTTTGGCTGACCGCGAACTCGCGCTCGACCGTCTGCGCGGCGCATTCAAAC
>JANPDZ010000428.1:0-2100 GCA_031431735.1 Acidobacteriota bacterium
GAAGTAAAGCCGCCTCAAGGCGGGACTACAAACTTAATTGCTCCCGCAATTCCTCCGCCGCCGTGACCGGCTTTTGACAAGCAAAGTTTTCACAAACATACGCCGTCGCGTTGCCGTCAATCAAAGTTCTTTCTTTAAGCAACGGAATAAATTCGGCATCTTCGGTATTTTCAGCCAACACGACAATTTTATTCGGCAAAAATTCGCGCCAAACTTCTTTTTTCAATTCGTCTGAATCGCCAAGAATGACGATTTCTTTTGTCGGATTGAGATAAAACTCCAACGCCGACAAGCTTCTGCCGAAGGCTTGCGGATAACGGCGAATCTGCGGCGCGACAAGGCGCAAAACCGTGACGGCAAAGCGTTCGTATTTTTCCTCGCCCGTCCATTTCGCCAATTTCAGCAAAACATCTGCCGCAACCGAATTTCCCGAAGGTGTCGCATTATCCTGAAAATCTTTTTTGCGAACAAGCAATTCTTCGTGATTATTCGCCGTAAAGAAAAAGCCGCCGCCATCTTCGTCCCAAAACTCGGTAATCAGCAAATCCGCCAGACGCACGGCTTCTCTTAAATATTTGACATCGCCCGAAACCTGAAAAAGTTCGGTCAAACCGTCGGCAAAATTTGCGTAATCTTCGAGATAAGCGTTAAGTTTTGCTTTATCGTCCTTCCATGTCCGCAAAAGATAGCCGTCCTTTTGTAAATTATCCAGTATAAAATCAGCGTTGTTGCGGGCAATGTTCAAATAATCCGCGCTTTCGAGAATCGCCGAGGCTTCCGCAAAAGTCGCGAGCATCAAACCATTCCAAGCCGTCAAGATTTTCTCGTCGCGAAAAGGCTTGATTCGCTTTTCGCGTTCGACAAAAAGTTTTTCCCGGCTTTTTTCGAGAACGTCCTGCAATGCGTCAGGCGCGATCTTCAAAACTTCGGCAGTTTCCGCCAAAGTATTTTTGACGTTTAGAATATTCTCTTCTTCAAAATTCCCTTCTTCCGAAACGTCGTAATAGAAATTAAAAACAGCCGCGTCGTCCGCGCCTAAGATCTCTTCGATCTCTTTGGGCGTCCAAACAAAAAACTTGCCTTCGACCCTTTCCGAATCGGCATCTTGAGTTGAATAAAACCCGCCGCTTGCGCCGGTCATTTCGCGCTTGATGTATTCGAGCGTTTCAACCGCAATTCGTTTGTAAAAATCGTCCTTTGTCGCCTGAAACAAATGCAGATAGACGCGTGCGAGCTGCGCATTATCGTAAAGCATCTTCTCAAAGTGTGGAACAAGCCAGATCGAATCAACCGCGTAACGATGAAAACCGCCGCCGAGCTGGTCATAAATTCCGCCGAAAGCCATTTTGTTGGCGGTCTTTGTGACCATTGCGAGCGCGTTTTCATTTTTTGTGCGCTGATAATAGCGTAATAAAAATTCAAGCGACATCGCGGGCGGAAACTTTGGCGCGCCGCCAAAACCGCCATTCTTGGCATCAAAGTATTTGACAAAACTCTGAAAAGCCGTGTCGAGTTGTTCTTCCGACAAACCTTCGCCCGACATTTGGAGCAGACTGACGCGCCGCATCTCGCCTAAAACCTCGTTCGCAGAATAGAGAAGCTCGTCGCGTTTGTCGCGCCAGGCATCTGCCACACTCGTCAAAACGCGCTGAAACGAAGGCATATTGTAGCGGTTATCGGGCGGAAAATATGTTCCGCCGAAAAACGGCAATTGGTCGGGCGTTAAAAACACATTTAAAGGCCAGCCGCCCGAACCGGTTGTCATCTGTACAAAATCCATATAAATGCGGTCAACATCGGGACGTTCTTCCATATCAACCTTGATACAAACAAAGTTTTCGTTCATGATCGCGGCGGTTTCTTTGTTTTCAAACGATTCGTGTTCCATCACGTGACACCAATGACACGCCGAATAGCCGATGCTGACGAGAATTGGCTTGTCTTCGGCCTTTGCTTTGGCAAAGGCTTCGTCACCCCACGCCAACCAATCAACGGGATTGTGGGCGTGCTGCCGCAAGTACGGTGATGATTCATTGATTAAACTATTTGTGTGTTTTTTCGAACTTTGCATAGATTTTTTGTAACTGATTTGGTCTTTGG
>JANPDZ010000429.1:0-9083 GCA_031431735.1 Acidobacteriota bacterium
CCGTCATAATCGCCCGGCGCGGGAATATCGGTCGAAATTCCGAACGGAGCCGAGAAAAAGCTCGAATCTTCCGACCTCAGAACAAACCATTCACCGCTTGACGGACGATAAAACGCGATGTCCGTCTTGCCGTCGCCCGTGAAATCCTGCGCGACCGGTGTGTCGGTCGAAATACCGAAGGTCGTCGCGATGGTTGTTCCGGTTGCGCTTCGATTGATCCACCATTGTCCGTTTGATGGGCGGAAGATCGCCATATCAGATTTTCCGTCGCCGTCGTAATCGCCGATCTGCGGAATGTCGCCCGAAGCACCGAATTGTTGAATGATGGTTCCTTGAGTGCTTGCCTGAATAAACCAGGTCGCCGTCGAAGGCCGGAAAACCGCGATGTCGGCTTTCCCGTCCGCATCAAAATCGCCCGGTGCCGGAATGTCGCCCGAAGTGCCAAACGGAACCGAATAAAACGAGTTGTCTTCGCTTCTGAGGATAAACCATTCACCCGTCGAAGGTCGGAACACTGCTACATCCGTTTTCCCGTCCCCCGAAAAATCAGCCGGTACGATCTTGTCGGTTCCCGCGCCGAATTGCAGTGCGGAGGTTTGATTGTCGCTACTCTTTGAATACCACCACTGACCATTTGACGGACGGAAGATCGAAATATCGGTTTTGCGATCACCGTCGAAATCAACGTGGGCGGCGTGCGGAACAGCCGTTGCCGTGCCGAAAACCGTGAATCGAAAGGCTTGCGAAACCGAAAATCCGCCGGCTGCTCCGGCATCCGTGACATACCAACGACCAAAAAAGGTTTGTCCGACAAGTGCCGCATTATCGGGAATCGGCAAACTGATCGAACCGTTGCCATTGCCTGCGCCGGTGCCTTGCAAAGTGATGGTTTGGCGCGCAAACGAACTGCTGGCGGGAATCGAAGCAGTTCCCGGATCGGTCGAATTAATGACCAAGACGGCATTGGCCGCGCCCAAAGCATTTGAAACGGCAACCGTAAAACTCGGATTACCAACCAGCGGCGGTTCGATCGCCGTCACTGCGGGAATCAAACTGCCCGAACCGGCAACGCCTGTTCCCGTCAAAACCGGAACGCGATTAGACTGCGAATACAACTGCGGACGATCAAACGGCGGCAACTCGTTTCTGACACGCGGATCGGTCAGAGGTCGGCTCAAAAATGCCACGAGATCATTGAGCTGTGTGTTACTCAAACCGCGTGGACGCACATTCAGGTCTTTGTTCGGCGCGTTAAAGTCGCCGCCCCGATTGTAAAAATCAACTACTTGTCTTAAAGTCGTGAAATTTCCGTTATGAAAATACGCGCCGCGCAGTTCAACGTTTCTCAAGGTCGGTGTGCGGAATTCGGCGGCGTTCGCTTGATCGTTAGTTACCTGTTGTCTTCCCGTGTCTTCATTTGTCGGCCGCACACCGATATAACGAAAGGTATCATCGGTTTGAAGATTTCCGGAATGACAGGAACTACAGCCCGAGACGCCGGAACCGAAAAGATTTGCTCCGCGTTGTTCGGTGGCGGTTAAACTTCCGATGCCTTGATTGACTTGATCGAATGGCGTTTGATCGGAAAAAAGGGTGCGTTCATGGGTGGCGATTGCCAACGCAATTCTCACGGGCGTCACTTCCGGTGTGCCGAAGGCTTCCTCGAAAAGTTGCGGGTAAGTTCTGCCGTCAATCCAGTTTTGCAAACCCGCCGGGATATTTGACGCAAGGACGAGCGGTTTCGCATTAGTTATGCGGTTAGCGACTTCCTGCCAATTTCTGCCCGAATGCGCCATCTCCGTGTTGCTCACGGGTGGTCCCAAAACCTGACTTTCGAGTGCGCCACCGTTTTGTAAAATAATCTGATTTGTCAACGGATCACGGAAAATGTTCGAAGCGCGTCCGTCCCAGAAAAGCAAATTAGGATAAGCCGAATCCGTGTAAGGCATCGCGCGTCTGCCCGTCACCTGTTCGCGGAAACCGTAAGTATTCGACCAAGTAAAGGTACCGTCCAAATTGTTGGCGATCACGCCGGGCGAACCGAAAACGTCGTCCGCGTTGTTAAAAATGCCATCAATTCCCGGATTTGTCGAACGCGTTCTCTCTGTGCCGGTTCTCTTATCAATTCCGCCGCCCGAACCGGAATGACAGGTTCCGCAAGCGACCGTGCGCGTCGAGGAAAGCTGTTCGTCCCAAAATAGTGCTTTTCCGAGCGAGGACTTGGCGGCGGTAATCGGATTTCCGGGCGGTTCCGATGGAGGCATCAGCGGTTGAAGGCCGCCGCCAAGCGCTCCGTTTGCGCGCGTACCTTGTTCGGCTTGGCTAAAAACGCTTGTCGCGGTTGTGTTTTCAGAGCGAACCCAGTAGAAAAATGTTTGCCCCTGCGGTGCGCCTGCGTCGAAAAAAGTATTTGCCTGGGTCGTTCCGATATCGGTTGCGGTTGCCGGATTATTGGTCGCATTGCGAAAGATGCGGTAAATGGTCGCGCCGCGCATCGTATCCCATCGCAAACCAACTTTTGTTGAATAAATTCCATCTGTTGCCGCTACGCCGGTTGGTGCCAAAAGCGAATTTTGCCCACTGACGACCGGCGATGATGAAAATTTGAACGCGGCAAAAATCAGCGCGACAACGAAAATGACAAGTAATTTTATTCTTTGCATAACTTTCTACCAGTTTTGTTAATTAACTCGCAGCCTAACTACTCAGGTTCTTCAAGAATTTATCAAATTAAAAAATAAATTGTAACTCACATCTTGTAATTTTGAGAAAGCTCGTATATTTGAAAAAACGCTTTGTTGAAAACAAAAGACTTAGCAATTTCAGATTCCCCCCTAAACTCTGTAAAATAGCTTAAATTGCCCTAATACTGGGGCATATTTCTATTTTTACAAGATGTGAGTTGTAACTTAAAAGCCTTGGCTGAAACAAGATACATCACTATTAATGAGGTAATGCCTCAGTAAAAAGTTATTTTCAAAGAAAACTAAGGCCTAAAGACTGGAGTGCTGGGCATCCCCGGCTTGCCATGAGCGTCCGCACGGGCGCGAAAAGCCTTGTTTAATTCGACGTTACGAGGCTCACAAACGCCATTTTCGCGCCCTGCGCTCAGGCAAGCCGGGGATGCTTGATGTTATAAAGACGGTTTCTCCAAACTAGCTTAAACTAGAATTAGCTTTGAAATAGTTCTTCGTTTGTTGAAAATAAGGAGAAACCACAATGAGATTATACATTGGAGTTGATTTTCATCCGCATCAGCAAACAGCTTGTTGGTGTGACCGACAAACGGGCGAGATAATAGAAATGTGTCTGTTTTCGACTTGACACCGAAACCGTCTTTATAGACGCGCTCCAGTCTGGGGCATTACAACAGTCAAAAATTAATGCTTAAAATGCCGAAATCCCGTAAAGACCATCGCAATATTATGTTCATTGGCGGCTTCGACCGATTCATTATCTTTGATCGAACCGCCGGGCTGAATGATTGCCGAAACGCCGAAACTCGCGGCTTCGTCCACATTGTCGCGGAACGGGAAAAATGCGTCTGATGCGACAACCGAGTTTTTCAAAGGCAAATTGAATCTTTCGGCGCGCATCGCTGCGATCCTGACGGAATCAACCCGATTCATTTGTCCCGCGCCGACTCCGATTGTTCGATTTTCGTTGGCGAAAACGATCGCGTTTGATTTGACGTGTTTGCAGACTTTCCACGCGAGAAGCAGTGCGCGAAGCTCTTCTTCGGTCGGTTTTCTTTCCGTCACAAACTTCAAATCGCTTTCCGAAACGCGGTAAATGTCCTTTGATTGAACAAGAAATCCGCCCGAAATTTGTTTGTATTCGAAATTGTTCGGGCTTTCGCCTTTGCGGACGCGCAAAACGCGCAGATTTTTCTTCGTTTTGAAAATCTCCAGCGCGTCCGCGTCAAAATCCGGCGCGACGACGACTTCTGTGAAAACCTTGTTGACCGATTGGGCAACGCTTGCGTCAACTTTGCGGTTAAAGGCGACGATTCCGCCGAAAGCTGAAACCGGATCGGTTGAAAGCGCGCGGGCGTAGGCTTCCTCATTACTTGTGCCCGTTCCAACACCCGACGGATTGGTGTGTTTGATGATCGCGACGGCCAGATCGTCAAAATCCTGCACAAGATTCCAGGCGGCTTCGGCGTCAACATAATTGTTAAAAGACATTTCCTTGCCGTGAAGTTGTTCCGCTTTGGCAATTCCGCCAGATTCGTTTGATTCGTAAAGCGCGGCTTTCTGATGCGGATTTTCACCGTAGCGCAGGTCGGCGATTTTTTCGAGTTCGATCGTTTCAAATTCGGGCAAATCGTCGCCGTCTTCTTCAACGGTTTCATCAAAAATGTCGTTGGATTCGATAATTATGAGATTTCCCAAAGGATTAAACGGTTCGAGAAATTCCAGATCTTGCGCGGAAAGCTGTTTGGCGAGATACGCGGAAATTGCCAGATCGTAGCTTGCCGTGCCTGTGTAGGCGAGCGTCGCGAGGCGTTGGCGCGTTTCAAGACTCAAACTTCCGCCTGTTTCCCGTAATTCAAGCAAAACGCTTTCGTAAAGTTTCGCGTCCGTGACGACGGCGACATCGCGCCAGTTTTTCGACGCCGAACGAATCATTGCCGGTCCGCCGATGTCAATGTTTTCGACGGCTTCGACGAGCGAAACATCTTCTTTGGCGATGGTTTCCTGAAACGGATAAAGATTGACAACGACCAGATCAATCGGTTCGATGCCGTGTTCGGTCATTGATCGGGTGTGATCCGCATTATCGCGCAAAGCCAGAAACGCGCCGTGGATTTTCGGATGCAGAGTTTTGACGCGTCCGTCCATCATTTCGGGAAAATTCGTGATGTCGGCAACTTCCGTCACTTCGATTCCGCTCGTGCGCAAATTCCGGGCAGTTCCGCCGGTCGAGATAATTTCGACGCCAAATTCGCGCAAGTGTTTGGCGAATTCCAAAATACCTGTTTTGTCTGAAACGCTGATCAATGCGCGTTTGATTTTTCGTAATTCACTCATAAAATTTAAGGTTCCGAAGTTACGCCTTGAGGCGTGATTAATGGACATCGTTTTCACGCCTCAAGGTGTAACTCTGAACGATTTAAAAATAAAAAAGCGGTCTCGATTTGACCGCTTCTTGTGCTATAAATTTTGTGCAAACATAATTCGGGAACAAGCCGTGTTCGCCGATCAAGACAACCGCCAAAGAATCTTGAGGACGAGACATTTGTTTTAGAAAAAAAAGCGTCCCAAAAACAAAAGGCTCAACAAAAAAGCTAAAGTATAAATGATTACTTTGATAAGACTCATAAAATTTTCTATTCTTAAAGCCGGAGAACTTAAAACGCTTACGACCGAACTTTTATTACTTTTATTTTAGTTCCGCAATTTATCCGATGTCAAAACCTTTCAAACCGATTTATTACGCCGCCCTTGTTTTCGTGCTGATTTTACAAATATTTAACATCACGCACGCGCAAACTATCGAAGTAAAAGTCAAAATCACAGAATCGAACGCTTTTGTCGCAGGCAGTTTTAAAGACGCGCCAAAAACGCAAAATGTTACAAACTTTTCTTTTCTGAAATCTTACGCCGGGCTCGAAACTCTCGGCGAGCGGATTTCGGATGTCAATTTATTCGATAAAAGCGGACAAAAAGTAAATTACAAACAGCTTGTTGCCGGCGAATATTTGGCGGAAAACACGTTTCATTCGTGGAATTACCGTACAAATCTGAGCTTTCCGAAAAGTGTCGCGGCTTTGCCGCACGTTTCGTGGGTTTCTGACGAACAGGGAATTTTGATGCTTGGCGATCTGTTGCCGGAATTCACTGGAAAAACTTCAGCGAAAATTACGTTCGACTTGCCGAAAGATTGGCGTATTTCGGGCGTGGAAAAAGCGTCGGGCGAGAATGTTTTTGAAGTTTCCGATGTTGAAAAGGCGTTGTTTTACATTGGCAAAAACTGGCGCGAAAAAGAAATTGCGGTTGGCGATGCAAAATTGAATCTGATAATGTCGGGCGAATGGCAGGTTACGGATGATGAAGCGTGGCAAACGGCGGGCGATATTTTCGCTTTTTACGAAAAACTTTTTGGCGCGCGGAACTTTGAAAAAGCGCAGATCTTTCTCGGAAAATTTCCGCGCGAAGTAAATCCGGGGCGTTGGGAAGCCGAAACACGCGGCGGATCGGTGACGATCTTTTCGTCCGAGATGAATTTTAAGAGACAGTCTTTTCAAAGACTTCACGAGCAATTGCGCCACGAGCTCTTTCATCTGTGGCTGCCGAACGGCGTCAATCTTTCAGGCAATTACGATTGGTTTTACGAAGGTTTCGCGCTTTATCAATCGCTGAAAACGGCTTTGGCGATGAATCAGATCAGCTTTGATGATTTTCTCGACACGCTCGGACGAGCCTTTTCGATAGATACTTTGCAGAGTCAGCGAAGGTCGCTGATTGAAGCCTCGAAAAATCGCTGGAACGGCGCGAATACGCAGGTTTATGCACGCGGAATGCTGGTTGCCTTTCTCGTTGACAGCGCGCTTTTGCAGAAATCGAAAGGCAAAAGCACGCTTGGAGAGATATTGCGCGAGATCTATCAAAAGCATCGCGCTCCGAATCCGCCGCAAGATGGCAACTCGGCGATCTTGAATATTCTGCAATCTCACGGCGAATTGCAGCCGATCATTGCAAAATACATCAAAGGCGCGGAAAATATCGTCTGGCAAACTGATTTGGACGCAATCGGCATCGAATCGACGACGGAAAATTTTGCGACAAAATTAAAAGTAAAAGCCAAATTGAACGGTCGCCAAAAAGATTTATTGGACAAGTTAGGTTATAATAACTGGCGAAAAAATTCGGAATCATCAAAATGAATTTAAGAAAAATTTTTGTTTTATCAGTAATTTTATCAGTTTCTCTCGGCTCGGGCGGTTGCGGAGTGGTGAGCAGCATATATAACAGTATTGTGGCGGTGGCGGGTTTGAGTACCGTTTGCACGGTGATCTCCAAAAAAGCGCAGATCCGCACTTCTTATGCCGTCGTTGCGTCTGACATTTTGGAAGTCAAACGCGGCGACCAACTCGATATTTTAGATCAGGTGGATTTTGAAAAAACCACTTGGTATCGCGTTCGTGCCCGCGACGAAGACCAGACCGAAGGCTGGATCGAAGCGCAAAATATCATCACGAGCGATGTGCTTGAAAAATCTAAAAAACTTTCCGAAGAAGATAAAGATCTGCAATCGCAGGCAAACGGACTGCTTCGCAATAAAACCAACCTGCGTCTATCGCCCGAACAGCGCGACGACAATGTGCTGGTCAAGCTCGACAATGGCTCGACGTTTGAGATCGTCACGTGGAAATATGTGCCAAAGGCGGAAGATGCCAACGACGACGCGACCAAAGAGGCTTCAAAACAGCCGAAGACCAAAACAAAAAACGCCGAAATCGAAGCTGCCAAGATAGATAACGACCCTGATAAGATGGAAGAAAAATACGATATTTGGTTTAAAGTCCGCCTTGACCCGTCGGTTTCGCCCGCGCCTTCGGGGTGGCTTTTCGGCAGACAGGTCGAGCTCCAAGTGCCGTCCGACATCGTTTTCTATCAGCAAAACAACAAGAAATTCGTCACCTGGCAGAAACTTGACGGCGCTGAAACTTCTATCAAAGACGACCCGAAAGCCGTCACCAAGCTAAATAGTTGGGTGATTCTGTCGCGCACCAATGTCGTCAAAGCGATTGACGGCGACGAGCCTGATTTCGACGGTGTTTTGCTTCTCGGCTACGACAAATACGACCAATCTCATTACCGGATCTACCCGCTGATCGGCGAGGTGTGGGGCAAACTTCCGATGAAAATGGAAGGCACCAACGATAACCGCACGTTCACGCTTCGTCTTCGCAACAAAAACAGCGGACAGATCGAGGACAAACGCTTTGTCGTGACATTCGACAAGAGCCGCTACAAACTAAAACTGCCCGACGATATGGCGAACTATGAAACGAAGGAAGGTAAGTAAGACCGATTTCGGATTGTGTGTTTATCACATTGGCTTTAGTTATGTATGAGCGAAGATTTAGAACTTGATCTGGAAAATCCTTTCGGGGAGTCTTTTGAATTAGAGATTACGGATTCGATTGATCTGCATTCGTTTGCGCCGCGTGATGTCAAAGCCGTGACGAAAGCCTATCTTGCTAAAGCGCACAAAAAAGGCTTTCGGCTCGTACGGATCATCCACGGCAAAGGCATCGGCGTGCAGCGCGAAACGGTGAAAAAGGTGTTAGAGCAAACCCTGTTCGTCAAATCCTTCAAGACGGCCGATGAACTTTCGGGAAGCTGGGGCGCAACAATCGTTACTTTGCACGATTAGTAGTGTGTTTTTTAAATTTTCAGGTATTTGTTATAAAGTTCTGAGTCCCGCCTTTAGGCGGCTAAACCGCTAGCGAAGCGCGGCGGTTGCGTGGCTTTAGCAGGGACTCAAAACATCAGAAAATTTAAAAATTGCTCTACTAAGTGCAGCAATTTTTAAGTTTTCTGGTATTTTGAATACTTTCCGGCAAAGGCTCTTTGCATTTATTTGTTATTTCAAATTTCAAATTTCAAATTTGAAAAACACCAGATAATTTTAAAATTGCTGCACTTAAGCAGGGATGAATAAGTTTCGTGACATAATGCAGAAGCCCGCACGGAGTAAGGGCGAATTACACACTTACGAGCGTAGCGTGTTTCCGCAAAGTCATTATGTCGCAAAATATATGCTGACCTGCTTAGTACTCTGTAAATTAAATTTTCTGATATTTGGCATTTTGCACTAAATTCATTTCGACTTGGTTTTTAATTTGAAATTTGAAATTTGAAATTCAACAGATAATTTAATTTACAGCTCACCTTACGCAGATCGGAAAAGTTTTCACCGCTAAGGACGCTAAGGACGCAAAGTAAAAAAAGGATTGACAAAACGTGCGGTTAAATCTTTATTTCGATGAAAATGTCCAAAAACTCCGCCTTTTTTATTCAAAAATAGAATATTTCGATTGAGAATAAAGCGTTGTCAAACGATATTTCAAA
>JANPDZ010000430.1:0-7770 GCA_031431735.1 Acidobacteriota bacterium
CAAACAAGTTACAGCAAATTTCAGGTCAGGAAGGGTTGTTTTACGCCCGCATTTGTCAAAATGTGAATTCCTAACTTTTCACTGAGGCATTACAGCACGGATATATTTTTTTCAAAATCCGTGCTTTTTGTGACTAAATGATGTGTGAAGTTATTTTTCTTTGGAGAAATAAAATCTCAAACCGACCCGAAAACTTCTGCCCGCGTCGTTGCGGTAAATCGGCAGCGGAAGTCCTTGTGTGTCAAATTTTCCGACGTTTTTGTCCTTGTTGTCGAAAAGATTTTCGATCGTACCATAAACTTCAAACCGTTTTTTAACAGTTTTCGCCGAGTAAACATCCCAAAGTTGAAATGCCGGAGCGACGGCCGGAATCGTTACACCGCGATTTGTCGTCGAAGAAGTTTTCCAATTGCTGTAAAACGAACCGCGCAGATTTGCCCGAAAACCGAGGTCGCGGTTGTCGTAGGCAATTTTCAAAAAGCCATGATGTTTGTTTCGATCCGAAAGGTATGAGCCATTTGATTTATCTCTCGCGTCGAGATAGGTGTAAGCACCGCTGACGGCGAAATCTTTCGGGAGTTTGATGTCAAAATCAGATTCGAAGCCTTGCGTGTATATATTCGAAAGATTTGTGTAAATAAACAACAATCTGAACAATGTCGGACGAAAGTCAGCCGAATTAATTCCGAGACTTGATAAAATTGCGCCGAGTTGTGCCTGCGAAGTGATAAAACCGTAATTTTTTGCTTCGATCAGATTGCGAACATCGTTGCGGAAAAAATTCACGCCGAAACGATAGCTTTTTTTGGTGCTTCCGTATTCCGCGCCGACTTGCCACGAGCCTGAATGTTCCGGTGAAAGATTCGGATTGCCGATGACCTGATAAAGATTCGTCGGGTTGAAAAAGCGATAATAAAGCTGTCCGAGATCAGGCGCGCGAAAACCGCGTCCCCACGAAGCGCGAAGATTTATTCGATTGCTGGCGCGGTAATTCAAACCGATTTTTGGTGAATAGGCATCTCCGAAGATCGAATGGCTGTCGAATCGAAGTCCGACGGTCAGAGTTGCGCGGTTCGTCAGGCTGATTTTGTCTTGTCCCCACAAGACTTTGGTGTCGGCGCGTTCGCCCGCGTCATTTCTGAGCCGATTGATGCCGCGATACCGGTCGGTCGTCCATTCGCCGCCGAATTGAATCAACTGGCGTTCGCCCCAAACGTATGAAACGCTTGAATCAACCTTTCCGTATCGTTGAAAGAGATTTTCATCGGGCGGTCGCGTGCCGTTTGCCAAAAACTGTTCGACGATTTCATCGTAGCGTGTGAAATAACCGCGAGCCTGCACAACCGTTCGCGCATTCGGCGCCCAGTTTCCCGTCAATCCATAGCTTTGCGAAGTTTCGTCAACGTCTTCGCTCTGCGGTCCGCGCTCGCCATTTGAACGTCCGAGCGAATTCCCTTTACGAAAATCAGCCAAACCCGTAATGTAAAATTTCGGCGAAAACTCGTATTTGGTTTTCGTGAAATAATTGTAGTTATGAAATCCCGCGCCGGTTGTATCAAAGGTCGTCGGTGTTAAATCGAAACCGTTATTTTTGCGGCGTTCGGCGGTTACAAAACCGCTAAAACTATTTTTCTTGAAACCAAGTTCGGCGCGTGTATCAAAACTTCCGAAATTGCCGCCCGAAACAGTCACCGAACCTTCGAGCGGATTTTTCGGTTCGCGGGTGATCAAATTAATGACGCCGCCGATTGCATCCGAACCGTAAAGTGCCGATGCCGCGCCTTTGACGACTTCGATTTGTTCGAGCCGTGCGGTTGATTGGCGATCAAGATTAATATTTCCGCTTTTGATACCTCGCGCATTAACGACCGGAAAACCATCGAGCAAAACCAACGCCTGTCGTGAACCGATGCCTTGAATCTGTTCGCCCGCCGCGCCTGACGAAGTTCCTGTTTCCGAACCGCGCCGCGTCATCACGCCCGGAACTTCCTTCAAAACCTCGCCGACCGATTCATATCCCGTGTTTTCAATCTGTGAACGCGTGATAACCTCGACCTGCGTATTCAGACTTTCGCGTAACTCTTCTTGCCGCGAACCCGAAAAAACTGTCGTTTCAGCCGATAACGGCGCAATCGCCAAAGTTACTTGTATTTCTTTGCCAACCGAAACTTTTTCGGTCTTGCGTTGAAATCCGTCTTTACTGATGATCAGTTCAAAGTTTTCGCCGTTTAAGTTTGCAAATGTAAATTGACCGTTTTCATTCGTCACAAATGTTCGTTCAATGCCCGTGTCGGTGTTTCTTAAAACGACGACGACACCGACGATATTTGCGCCGTTTTGATCTTGGACCGTGCCAGAAACCGAATTGTTTTGTGCCTGAATGCCGACACTAAATAAGAATGTAATTAATAATACCGATATATAAAATGAAATGTAATTTTTCATAACCTATTGTCTCCCCGATTGTGTTTAGTCTCCCTATTTATTATTTTGGTCGCTTTGACTTTCAAAAAAACTTCGCTTGATAACGAACTTCGAATTTTTCATTTGCAATGCCCATACCAACCACAAAATGCTGTATTTATTGAGTTTCTAATATTGGAAGTCGTGATTTTTCACCCAAAATAAAAATTAAACGCGAAAAACTTCGCATTAAGGTTCTGCATTTAATCATATTTAATATCATCAAATGATTTAATCTGAATTTGAATTACTATTGCTTATCTACCGGCAAAGCGTTTCTACTTTGTGAAGTCTTGAAAAATACTAATTTGATACATCCCGGCTGTTTGAAATTAACACATAATAAAACCAACGTTTTTTCCGTTCATGGCGGTTTTATCTGTATTTGTTGAGTAATATCAGGTTAATGCTTCTTGGCACGTTCATTGCACTAACCCTTTTGAGGCTGCAAAGCCCAACAAAATATCAAGGAGGATTTATCTATGAATAGAGAAGGACAAGGAACAGCTTCGGCTGTCAATAACAATATAGAAGATACCAAGCGTCAACAGGAAAATTATATGCTGACGGGACTTTTCAACGACCGCGAAACTGCCGAAAAGGCATATAGTGCACTTCGCAGTCGCGGATACAACCATGATGACGTTAATTTATTAATGTCTGACAAAACGCGGGACGGATGGTTTGCCGGTAAAGAAGAGACCGATTTGGGCAGCAAAGCCCTCGAAGGTGCCGGTGCCGGTTCGGCAATCGGCGGAACACTCGGTGCAATTATCGGTGGAATCGCGGCAATCGGAACAAATGTCATACTTCCGGGTTTGGGATTGATCGTTGCCGGACCGCTGGTTGCGGCTTTAGCAGGTGCCGGTGCCGGCAGTCTGACCGGCGGATTGGTCGGTGCTTTGATCGGTGCGGGATTTCCCGAAGAGCACGCCGGAATTTATGACGAAGGAATCCGCAACGGCGGGGTCGTGATGGGCGTTAATCCCCGCACACCCGAAGATGCCGAATTCTTAGAAAACGAATGGCGAAATAATCGCGGTGAACATATTTACCGCTAAATTATAAGCAGGCGAGCAAAAATTTGGAGATGTTTTGAAAAGTTCTGAGTCCCGACTTTAGTCGGCTAAACCGCCGCGCTTGCGCCTCGCGGAAAGCCGCGTAAACGCGGAACTCAGAACTTTTACCAAAATGCCTCATAATTTAATTTACAGACTGCTTAAGTTCATTTTTTCAATATAAAGAAAAAGACTTCGTATCAAATTTATACGAGGTCTTTTTTTGAGCAAAAAAAATGTGAGCCGAAATCGTTCGGCTCACAAAAACAGTGGAGTCTCTGAAAAAATTAATAAATCGTAAATGAATATTCGACAGGTTTTGTGACCGCATATGGAACGCCGCTGCGTTTGGCAGGCTCAAACCTGATTCCTCTTGCCGCCGCGATCGCTTGTTCAGTCAAACCGCTGCCCAAACCGCTGATCACCGTAATTCCACCGATCGAACCGTTTGCCGAAAAGGTTACACGCAACACAACCTTGCCTTGCACCTGACCTTGACGAGCCGCATCGGTATAATTCGCTCTTGGTTTGGATAGAATTTTCACACCCTCGGTCGGACCGACCGGTGGTTTTTTTACAACCAATTTGTTGGGGTTATTACCGCCGCCGTCGGGTCCTGTACCGTCACCTTCACCGTCGCCGTCGCCGTCACCCCGACCATCGCCTTTTCCGTTCCCTAAACCGCCGCCTTCGCCATTACCTTGTCCGCGGCCTTTGCCACCGCCTTGACCGCCGCCGGTTCCGTCACCATCGGAAAGTATATTTCCGCCATTTCTTAAACCATAAGGCTCATCAGTTTGTTCAGCTTGTCTTTCATTTTTATTCTTCGTTGCCGCCTGGATGGCAAGATCAGGATTGGTTACTTTGTCATATTTATAGGATGGCGCAAACAAAGGATCTGTTACCTGCGCCGCTTCGCGTCCTTTTGAAACCGGATTCGGCTCGTCTTTTCCGCCGCCGCCGCCGCCGCCGCCTTTATCTTCATTCTTCTTCTCAGGTTCTTCCAAATCCATCTGAGTCGGATCAATTTCGCCGACGTATGCAAACAATTCGGGCGTATCAATTGCGGCGATGTCGAGATATTTATTGAAAATTGAGTAAACAAAACCACTGACCATCAGCGTACAACCGATAAGAAACCCGCCGAGCAACAACAAATTGCGCTGTTTGACGTTTTTCTCGACAACCATTGTCGGTCTATATCCATAATCGGGAACATAATGCGGTGTTGAGCTTTTCGGAGCTTCGCTTTCGCTCTTGGCGAAAGTCGCTTGATATAGATTGTCGTTAAATTTTTCGGTCGCGGGAATTTCGGATACCGGAACTGCCGCCGCGACGTAGGATTTTGTTTCTTCGACCGGTTCTTCAAAAACCTCATCGCTGAATTCAAAAGCTTCTATTGTTTCTGCCGGTTGATCTTTCACTGCATCAGCCGAATACGACAATGTTTCAGCCGCTGGCGGAGTTTCAATAAACGTCGGAACGGTCGGTTGAGCCGCTTCAATCGGTTCAATTTTCGGTTCTTCAGTTTTCAGATTTTCAACCGGATTCAATTCAAAAGCCGTCAAGTGCGCTCCGCAATTCGGGCAAAATCCGAATTTCTCGGCAAAACCTTCTTCGCAAGCCGCACAATATTTTACTATCTTTCCCATCTTTAAAGCCTCACAAATTGTCTT
The DNA here is from genome assembly GCA_031431735.1 of Acidobacteriota bacterium. Lineage (GTDB taxonomy): Bacteria > Acidobacteriota > Blastocatellia > Pyrinomonadales > Pyrinomonadaceae > JAFDVJ01. Next base: position 5,198 of record JANPDZ010000430.1, read on the forward strand.
TCTATTGAATTAAAATTAACAACCAACTGTAATTATAACGATATTTTCAGCAGATGTTAAATTTTAATCGGATAAAATTTCGTTTTTACATCTTTGGAAAACAATCTACTAGATGCGTTTTTCGTTTGACGCGATGCCTTAGCATCTCTAAAATTTTGTTTTTGCCGTATTCAAACTACAACGGATATAATTTTTTCGCATTGACAACTCGAAAATATATTTTAGGCAACTAATGAATGACAAGTCATCTTTGCTGTATTATTAAAACAATGAAATTAAACATTTATTTCAAAAATTCGATATTTTTTCTGCTAATTTTGTTTTCAACGGCGATTTTTGTATTCGCGCAAACCCAAAACTTTCCCGCACCGCGTCAAGAAAAATTGCTTAACGGTACAAAACTCCTTGTCTGGACGGACGCGAAAGCCGAAAAAGTCTTCATCAAACTACGGATTCACAGCGGTTCAGCGTTTGATCCGCAAGGCAAAGAAGGCGTGATGCAGCTTTTGTCCGATATTTTGTTTCCAAATGAAACGATCAAGGAATTTTTTATCGATGATTTGGGCGGAAAGCTCGAAATCATGACCAATTACGATTACATTCAAATCAACGCGAGCGGAAATTCGGACAAATTTCTGACGATCATGGAAACTCTGGCGACCGCCGTCACCAATCCTTCGATCAACAAAGAATCAACTGAAAAAGTTCGTGCCGCACTGATTACCAAGATCAAAGAACTCGAAAAAAATCCGTCATACGTTGCCGACCAGGCGGTTGCCAAACGCCTTTTGGGAAATTTCCCATATGGCAGACCGCAGCTCGGAAGTTTGGAAAGTCTTGCAAAAATAGACTTTGCCGATTTGCTGCTGGCGGAGCAAAAATTCCTGACCGCCGATAATGCGACCATCGCCATCAGCGGCAACGTCAGAGCGGATTTTGCGCTCCGGGCGACAAAAAGACTTTTCGGCGGTTGGCTAAAGTCGGACAAGAAAGTTCCGGCGACATTTACTCAACCCGATGCGCCAAATAAAGAAAAACTCGTCATTGAATTATCGAATCTTGAAAAAGAATATACCCGCTCGGCAAACAACGCTCCGGCACGTAACGAGAAAAATTACTTTGCATTTGAAATACTCGAACAGGTTTGGCAAAAAATGATTTGTCCGAAATCACAGTTTAATTATCAACCACATTTATTACGCGGTTTTTTCGTAATCGACGGAATTAATCCAATCAACGAGCTGCCGATTAACGGATGTTCTCGCGGCGGTAGTTATTTGCTGATAAAGGATGGAAAAGTAATTTTTCCGCCGATTCCACAAAATTTATTTGACGAAGCAAAATCTAAAATCATTTCTGATTTTACCAATAACCTTGCCGACACTTGGTTAGATGTTGAAACATTTAAATTAAATTCCGTAAAAGATGATTTACAAAAGGTTTATAATGTGACATTAAGCGACGTTCAAAATATTGCGGAAACTCTTGTGAACGAACCATCTGTTAGCGTCGTCCTAAAACCGACCGAAACAAAACAATAAAATTTTTATTTATAAAAATGCCAAATGAAAGAACTGTCCGCGAACTCGAACACGCCCGTGCGGTGCGTGAGATGTTTTCTGGCATTGCTAAAAAATACGATTTTCTCAATCATTTTCTGTCCGTTAATACCGACAAGCGTTGGCGCAGATTAGTTGCCCGAAAGCTTGCAGATGTTTTAGACCGTGAAGATGCGCTGGTTTTGGATGTCGCTTGTGGCACGGGCGATCTGTCGGTCGAACTGCAAACTTCGGGCAAAGCAAAGGTTGTCGGCACGGATTTTTGCCGACCGATGCTTGAGATCGCGTTTGATAAAAACGATAAGCATAAAACCTCGATTCCCTATATCGAGGCCGACGGAATGAATCTATCGTTTGCGATGGAAACTTTTGACGCAGTCACAATCGCTTTCGGTTTGCGAAATTTTTCCAATTGGCAAGACGGTTTGGTTGAACTCCACAGAATCTTGAAAAAAGGCGGAAAGCTGGCGATTTTGGAGTTTTCAACCCCGGTTGTGCCGGGCTTTAAACAGATTTTCAATCTATATTTCACACAACTTCTGCCGCGCATCGGCGGCGCAGTCAGCGGTTCACGCGGTGCATATGAATATCTGCCCGATTCGGTCTCGCGTTTTCCTGATCAGAAAGGTTTATCTAAAATGATGGAAGAGACTGGTTTTTCGGGAGTTGAATACAAAAACCTGACCGGCGGAATTGCGGCTTTGCATTTTGGAACAAAAAATTAGGAACGGGTAAATAATAACTTATAACGATAGTTTAGAGGCTCGGTCTTTGACCGCCGGGCAACGCGGTCTTTAGAGCGGCTACTAAACTATCAAGTTTTTTTTAATTGTTATAACTCACGTTACGCAGGTCGAAAAAGTTTTCACCGCCAAGGACGCTAAGGACGCAAAGTAAAAAAGGATTGACAAAACGTTTGGTTAAATTTCTTTCCGCTGAAAACGCCGAGCGAAGACACACAAAAACTCGTCCTTTTTCATTTAAAAAGAATGTTTCGATTGAAAATGAAGAGTT
>JANPDZ010000431.1:0-4281 GCA_031431735.1 Acidobacteriota bacterium
GCATTTTAACCAGTAATGCCTCAGCTAAAAGTTAGGAATTCATATTTCAACAAAAGTGGGCGTAAAATAACCCTTCCAGACCTCAAATTTGCTGTCAATTGATTGATTTTCTTTCATCTTTTCTCAAATTAAAGGTTAAAAAGACCTGCTAAAACCATTAACAGGTCTGGAAGGGTTGCTTTGCGCCCGCGCATGTTAATACATATTCAATTCAAAAAAAAACAATCCCTATTCAACGAATTACTTTTCGTGTGTTTTCGGGTTTGTTCGCGGCTAAAACATTAGGTTACCGCTGCCGCTGATTTGCCCCAAGTTGCGACGACACCGATGGCTTTAGGAACCTCGCCAATTGAGAATAGCGGAAATTCCCCGCGTTTTGTGCGTAAATCGGCACGCAGAGTTTCGGTCGCCGCTTCGTCAATTGCTAAAGTTTTTGCGTCTAAAACCACACCGTAATCAGATTTTGCTTTCTCGATAGAAACCAAACCATTTCTGACATCTTTGAAAACTTTCTCGCTCGGACGGTCAAACGGATCCTTCCAACCGCCGCCGCCGGCCGTGCGGTAAACTAAAATATCGCCTTTTTTTACAATAATTCGAGAAATTTTTGACGGCAAAAATTCACGGGTTCCATCAGTTCGAATCAATTCTTTGGTAGATTTTTGTCCGGCCAGACCGCCCATAATTCCCCACGGTTCGGAACGGTCGCGGTCGTCGTGAATCGCAATTTCGCCATCGGCTTCGTAGCGATAAACCTTGTGAACAGCGTTTCCGCCGCGATGAAAACCGGCTCCGCCCGTGTCTATCAGACTTCCGTATTCCATGACAGTGATCGGATAATAGCTTTCAAGATATTCGGTCGGGATATTTTCAAAAAGCGGCCACCACGAATGCGCGTCCATTCCGTCGCCCATCGGTCGGCCCGGAATTCCGCCGTAGGTGATTTCCATCAGGTGGAAAAAGTCGCCGTTTTCGTCGTGTCCGTTGTAGAGCATATAAGGCGAAGTTCCGTAACCGGCAGCCGTTGAAAGTTCCGGCGCACCTTTCCCCAAAGCACCGCCAAGCACATCAAATAAACGAGTTAGAGCGTGTGTTCGACAACCGAGTGCAGCCGGAAACTCCGGATTGAGCAACGATTTTTCAGGTATCGTAACGTGAAGGAGCGGATAGAACCCATCGTTGAACAAGATTTGCGGGTCGAAGACCATAATCAAATACACGCCGATAAACATTTTAAACATCTCTTCATTGAGATAGAAATTTATCGGGCCGGGAGCCTGCGGATCGGTGCCTGTCCAATCGAAATATGCTTCGTGTCCTTTTCGATAGATCGTCAGTTTCATTTTATAAGGACCATTTCCGCGTCCGTCGTCGTCTATATAATCTTCAAATTCGAGCGGAGTTTCGGGCAAACACATCACGATAAGTTGTTTCATCGCTTCGTGAGTTCGCTGCAAAAGCATATCTAAACCCGCAATATATTCAGATTTACCAAAACGATCACACATTTCCTTGACGCGTTTATCAGCCATTCGACAGGCCGCGACAATCGCCATCAGGTCGAAATAATTCATTGTCGGAACACGCGAATTCGCCAGAATCATATCGAGCAGATCTTCGTTTAACTTTCCGGCATCGAACAATTTAACCGGCGGAATACGTGTGCCTTCGCCAAAAATAGTGTCGGCATCGGTCGGCAAACTGCCGGAAACAGGCCCGCCCATATCAACCGTGTGACCGAATTGCGATCCCCAACCGACGAGTTCTCCTTCATAGAAAATCGGCATCAAAACCATCCAATCGTTGATGTGCGAAATTGCTCCGCCGCACGAATACGGATCGCTGACGAGAAAAACGTCGCCTTCATTTACACCGCGTTTCCAATTCGCCAAAAATCCGTGAATATACGAACCGAATTGTCCGACGACCATTCGTCCGTCAGGATGACAAATCATCGGAAAACCATCGTGCTGTTCACGAATAACGGGCGACATCGCCGAGCGAAACAAGACCGTGTCCATTTCCTCGCGGGCGTTGCGAAGTGCGTTTTCTAAAATATCAAGGGTTATTTTGTCCATAATTTTGCTCCGAATTTGATAAAATTTGTCATAAGTTTATAACGTATTTAGCAAAATTACAACGATTGATTTAGGAAAGTTTCAATATTATTGCAGAATTATCCAACCGATTTGATTTTCCAGATAAACTCATTGAAGCCTTTACCATAGATGGGTTACCATCTAAAAGTTTATCAGCCTCCAAACCTCTTTGATGGAGGCTTAAAATTTGCCCGATTGACTATCGGACAGTTTCCGAATGACTTTGCAAAATTTCCCGGTATAAATTCTCGGTTTTATCAACCATTTCGTCCAAAGAAAAATGTTGTTCGGCGAATGTTTGCGCGTTTTTGGCGAGAAGCACACGTTTTTCGGAGTCGTCCAACAAAGTTTCGACGGCTTCGGCGAGTTTGACAGGTTCTTTCAATGGAACGAGCAGCGCGGTTTCACGATCGCGCAAAATTTCTTTGGCACCTTCGGTTTCGGTAGCGACGATCGCCGTTTTATTTGCCATTGCTTCGAGGATTGCCAAACCGAAACTTTCGGAATGCGAAGCCGATACGAAAATATCGAGGGCGGCGAGAAGTGTCTGCATATCTTCGACCCAGTCGAGAAACAAAAAGCGTTCTTTCAAATTAAAAACTTTGACAAGGCGTTTTAAGTCGCGCCGGAATTGCTGATTGTTTGAATTATCCTTGCCGACCATGACAAAAAATGAGTTATCGTTGCGTTTTGCCGTTTCATTCGCCGCCAACACAAAATCGCGCTGACCTTTTAATTCTTTGAGTTCGCCGATCGTACCGACAACCCCCGCGTCAAACGGAATATTATGCAGAAAACGAAACTCTTCGCGTAGTTTATTGCGGTTCTCGTCGGTCAAGTTTTTGGTGTTGATGCCGTTTGAGATAATTTTTATCTTTTCTGCGGGGAAAATATTCCGCAGATTCATTTCAACGGCATTTGAAACGGCAATTGCCAGTGTTAGATTTCGCAAAGCAAACTTATTAAAAGATTTCATCGGAAAAAGAACGTGGCGCGTCAGTACGAATTTCGCGTTCTTTGAAATGCGGCAGACAAGGCTCGCCGGAATATAATCCCGGGCAACGTGCGCGTGGACGACCTCGACATTTTTTCGATTAACAAAATTCGCGATCTTTTGTGCGCTGAAAATTCCGAAAGCGTTTCGGATCGAAGAGTGAAAAATATTTTCCGGCGGCAGAAAATCAAGTCTTTCCTGCCAAACATTCGACGGACGAAGCACAACAAAAACTTCGTGTCCGCGCTCCGTTAAGCTGCGGCACAAGTCAACCAGATGACGTTCGCCGCCGCCAAAAGTCTTCGCCGATGAAATATGCAAAATCCGCATCAGCTAGATTTTTCCACGATAGCAACAGAATTAGCAAATAAAAAAGGCACGCTTTACAAGAAAGCGTGCCATAAAATGTTTTTCCCCGTGAGGAAAAACTAAAAATAAAATCTGGCACCAAGCTGCATTTGGAAAACCTGACTTCCCGGATTTAATCCGGCTAAGTTGAGTTTGCCAAAATTTGTAGCTGTGGTTGTTTGTTGAATTATTCGCCCGAAATTCAGATTCGTAATTCCGTCAAGACCACAACGTGCATTTGAAACCGCACAATAATTTGTTGTTGCCGTTCCGCTCAATTGTAAGTTTGAACGGTTCAAAATATTAAAGAATTCAGCCGACAATGACAGTCGGCGATTTTCGCCAAACTTGAAACTCTTTTGAGCGCGTAAATCAAGATCGTAAACCGGACGATTGATGAAATAATTACGTCTGTTTTCAACGCCGGGAACGAGCATCGGGCGTTCGTTGCTATTGCCGTCGCCATTCAGATCTGAACCGACCCTGCTTTCAAACGGACGACCCGAACGAAGACGGATCGCACTCGAAACTTCAAATCCATATGGCAGGAAGAAAACCGGATTAGCCACGAATTGGTGACGCCGATCAAGATTTGAAAGATAGTATTCATTCTGCAGATTATAAGGATTGTCATAAAGTACACCGCCTGCATCACGTTCGTTATCATCATCGGAAGTTGATTTTGAAAGCGTGTAAAAAGCGTTAATACGTCCCCATTTTTTTATTGTGTTCATGCGAAATGTTATCGCACGATACAACGAACGAGCTGACGAATCGCGCAGTTGAATCGTTCCAACCTGTGTTAAAGGACGTAAAGCGCGGTTAACCAGAACGCGTCCT
>JANPDZ010000432.1:0-9065 GCA_031431735.1 Acidobacteriota bacterium
CTCGTGCGGAGAGGTGCGAGAGCGGTTGAATCGGGCAGTCTCGAAAATTGTTGAACCTTAACGGGTTCCGTGGGTTCGAATCCCACCCTCTCCGCCATCTCGATTTTAGATTTGTGAATTCGGATTTCGGATTTGAAATCCGTTTTTCTTTGAAAATAAGTATTTTACGGAAAGGTGCAAGAGCGGTTGAATTGGCAGCATTGGAAATGCTGTGAGCTCGAAAGGGTTCCGTGGGTTCGAATCCCACCCTTTCCGCCAGAACGATTTCGGATGTGCGATTGCGGATTGCGGATTTATTTCAATCCCAAATCCGCAATCATAAATCCCAAATCGCCATATGGCTTCAGGCTCCGCACAAGGTTTGAGTTGTGAACCCCGCTAGATCCTGACGGAAGCAACGGCAGCAATTTCAGCCTGTGTTGCGGTTAAGTCTGAAGCCTCCAATTTTTTAAAAGTCAGAGAAATCGAATGTTTCTCTGACTTTTTTTATGCTCGGATTTAAAAATAAGTAATGCGTCAGTAAAAAGTTATAGCAATAAGTTTACGGTCAAACTATTTTTTGCCGGCGAAATACATTACTGAGCGGCATAGTTATTGCCTACTTGAAAATTACTGAAAATTTAAAGATTTTTGCCCACGAAAAACACGAAAGGCACGAAAACAAGAAAAAAGATTTGGTTAAAATGATTTTTTTTCGAATGTGCGCGTGTGTGCGCGTGGGCAAATATTCTTAGTTTTCAAAGCCCTTGCAATTTTTAGACCGCTCAGTAATGGGCGAAATACGCTAAAAACAAATGAAAATTGAAAATAAATTTAATTTAATTTCTTTTTTTCGCGCCATTTCGCGTATTTCGCGGGCAAATTCTTTTTCTTAACTTTTTACTGACCGATTACTAAAATAAGAGCTGTTTGTTTGACAGATTGAAAAAGTTGTATTATAAAAAAATGAACACTCGTTCGTTTTATGCCTAAACTTAGTCAAGAAGTCATCGCCGAAAAAAAATCGGTCATCGAATCAGCCGCTAAGGAGCTATTTATCAAACAAGGCTTTCACGCCACAGCTATGCGTGATATTGCAAAAACGGCGGAAGTTTCGATCGGGAATTTGTATAACTACTACGAAACGAAGGAACAGATCTTTGAGTCAATCATCGGCAATTATTTGCAAACTATTAACAGCCGCTTGAAAAATATTTTTGCCGAAATTGAAAACCCGCTTGAACCGACCGGTTTATTAAAGCTCGGCGAACTGGTCAAAAATATGATTGACCGGCATCAGGACTTTTGGCTTTTGATGTATATTGACGTTTTAGAATTTGATAATCAACATTTTCGTCTGATGTTTGACGGCTTGAGTGCCAAACTTCGCGTTCGCTTTGCCAACGAATTTAATGCCGCGAAATCAAGCGGTTTGGTGCGCGAAGGAATTGACCCGGCAGTTGCCTATACAGCTGTTTATATGCAGTTCTTTAACTATTTTCTGGTCGAAAAACTTTTCGGCGGAAATTCTCACTTCGGTTTGAGCGATGAAGACGCGATCAACGCGCTGACAGATATTTTTTGTTTTGGTGTTTTGAATAAATCGAGTATTGGAAATTAAGAAACAGATTTTGTTTCTTTTAACTATTAAAAAATCAAAAACGGACGTTCGTTTTTATTACAAGAATTTTAGATTATCGGAGGTTTTAAGATGATTCGGAAAGAAATTTTATTTAGTGTTCTAGTGGTATTATTTGGTCTGACCAATTTATTTGCTCAGAGTACCACGGGACAAATCAGCGGGACGGTGACTGACCCGAATGGTGCGGTAGTTTCGGGCGCAAGTGTAACGGCAACAAATATTGGAACTAATTCGTCGCGTTCTGCCACAACTAATGAAGACGGCATTTTTTCTTTTCAAATTCTTCCTGTTGGAAGATACAAAATTGAAGTGGAAAAGCAAAATTTCCATAAATCGGTAGCTGAGGTAGATGTCAATATTACGCAAACAACTTCGGTTACAATTCCGCTTCAAATCAGTTCTCAGGATTTTGGAGTTACCATTGAAGCACCGCTCGTTCAAGTGGATAATTCACAAAACGGGCGCGTCGTGACGGGCGAAACGCTTCGGCAATTGCCGCTGCCGACGCGCAATTTCCAACAACTTCTAACGCTTTCGCCGGGTGCCCAAAGCTCGTTATCAAACAGCACCGACCTTGGGCGCGGCGATGCGACGATTACCGTCAACGGCCAGCGGACGACTTCAAACAGCGTCCGTATCAACGGCGTTGACGCTAATTCGATCGGCACCAATTCGACTCCGAACATTGCCGTTCCGGCGACCGACGCGATTCAGGAATTTATCGTTCAAACTTCCCTTTACGACGCTTCGAACGGCCGCAACGCTGGCGGCAACGTCGAAGCCATCACGCGCGGCGGTTCAAATGATTTTCACGGCAATGTTTATTACTTTTTGCGCAATAAAGCGTTGAACGCGAACGAACCATTTATCAAAGCGCGCGGATTGGAAAGACCGGTCGCGACGCGCAATCAGTTTGGCGCAACGCTCGGCGGACGGGTTGTCAAAGACCGTGTTTTCTTTTTCGGTTCGTATCAGGGAACGCGGGAACGCAACGGCGTTTCGCTCACCAACAGTTTGACTTCACCGATCGTTCCGGCCGGATTGACCGATTCAAACCGAACGGCAGCCGGACTCGCGGCGACATTCGGAATTCCGGTCGCGAATATCAGTCAGATCGCGGTCAATGTTCTCAACGCCCGTTTGCCGAGCGGACAATTTGCGATTCCCTCGTCGGGAGTGACGGGCGCGGCAAATCCGTTTGCGACCGTGACCGTGCCGCAATCAGGCGTTTCGCGTTTTCGCGAGAATCAATTCAACGCCAACGGCGATTTTATTTTCAGCGACAAACATAATCTTTCCGCGAAGTTTTTTGTTGCCGATAACCCGACATTTCAGGCGAATTACAACTTTGCCGGACTCGGTAACGGCGAACGCCAACTGATCGGCTTTGGCGGCGATTTGACCATCAAACAAAAACTTTATTCGATTACCGACACATATATTTTCTCGCCGAACGTCGTCAATCAATTTCGTTTCGGTTTCAATCGTCTGCGCGTGACGAGCGTGCCTGAAGAACCTTTTTCAGCCGCTTCGCTCGGAATTACAAATCCTTCGGCTTCGCAGTTTGCGGGTGCGCCGACGATTCGCGTGCTCGGCACGGATTCGGCATTTTTCTTTGGCGGTTCGACTTTGGCTGACCAATCTTCGCGCATCAACGGTTACGCTTTCGGCGACACGCTTTCGTGGACAGCCGGGAATCATCGTTTGCGTTTCGGCGGCGAATTTCGCAAATCAACCGTCAAATTTTACTTCAACGCGTTTTCCCGCGGTCAGCTTTTATTTGCCAATTTCAGCAGTTTCCTGACCGGCGGCAGTCTTTCGTTCGCGACTCTGACAAACGGGCTTTCGCTGATCGGTTCGGGCACGTTTGACCGTTCGTTCCGCGTCTCGGATGCCAACGGATTCGTGCAGGACGATTGGAAAATCAGCCGTCGTCTGACGATCAATTTGGGTTTGCGTTATGATTTTTACGGCTTGCCGGTTGATGTCAACGGAAGGCTTGTCAATTTGATTCCGAGCCAGCTGCGCATCGGCACGACCGCTTCGCCGGCACTTCCGCCGAATGGTTTGGTGCAGGCCAAAGGCGGACAAATTGCCGGAATTCCGACTGTTGAAAAAACGCTCGTGCCGGTTGATAAAAACAATTTTGCGCCGCGTTTCGGTTTTGCGTATCTTTTGGACGAAAAATTGAATCTCGTCGTGCGCGGCGGTTACGGCATTTATTACGACCGTATTTCGACACGCTACGCCAACACTCAGCTTTTTAATTATCCTTATTTTACATTGCCTGTTTCGGTCGTTTCGCCGATCGTTTTCACCGGACTTCGACCGTTTTCAGCTCCGTTCTTCCCGGTTCCCTCGCCTTCGGCATTTCCTTTGAACGGCGCAATTCCGACTTCGACCGGCGCGGCGGTGAGCGGTGTTTTTGTTGATCCCGAACTCAAAACGCCGTATGTTCAGCAATTCAACTTCGGTTTCCAGATGCAGTTCTTTAAAAATTATCTGTTCGATGTCGGTTACGTCGGCAATAAAGGAACTAAGTTGCTCCAGATCATCACGCTTAACCAGCCCGTTTATAATCGCGCCACAAACACATTTACCAATCCGCTCGGAGCCGGAACGATTATTTCGGCCAACAAAAATGTGACGGGCGGCATTCAGCAAGTGCAGACTACTTCACTTTCAAACTACAATTCATTGCAAATGTCTCTGACGCGGAGATTTGCGAACGGAATGCAGTTTTTGGCGGCTTACACCTTCGGAAAATCAATTGATTATTATTCGGGTTCGGCATTAAACGAACTGGCAAACATTCCCGGCGATCAATGGGATTGGCGTTCAAATCGCGGACGTTCGGATTTCAACCGCGAACAGCGTTTTGTCATCAGCGGCGTGTACGATTTGCCGAAATTGGTCAGCAAATCGAGCGCGGCAAAATGGCTTTTGAACGATTGGCAGGTGGCGGGCGTCGCGGTTTTCCAAAGCGGTCTGCCGTTTTCGGTGGTTGATTCAAATGACACGAGCATCATCAGCCGCGCCAATTACAATCAGGCATTTTCGGGCAGCAGTCTTTACACGACGGGCGACGTTGCACAGCGTTTGAATCAATATTTCAACACATCGGCGTTCACGCTTTCGCGGTTTGGTTCGGCAAATTTTGACCCGAACAAACCGTATGGAAATTCCTTGCGGAATGTGCTGACCGGTCCCGGACAGAAAAATGTTGATGTTTCGTTTATCAAACTGATACCATTTTCGGAAAGATTTCGCGGCGAGTTTCGGGCGGAATTCTTTAATGTCTTTAATTGGGTAAATTACGCGAATCCGAATAATAACATTGCCGGCGCAAATTTCGGCCGGATCGAACGCGCCAGCTCAGGTCCGCGAGTGATTCAGTTTGCTTTCAAACTCGGATTTTAACTTCGGATTAGTTTTGAGTCCCGCGTAAACGCGGCAATTGCTCGACGCAGAAAAAATGCCGCGTAAACGCGGGACTCAAAACTTTTAACAAAACTCAATGAAACTTTTTTACGAAACTCACGGCGAGGGCGAACCACTGATATTAATTCCCGGTTTTGCGTCGGGCGCGTGGAATTGGTTTCGGCAAATTAAGGATTTATCAAAGGATTTTCAGGTTATTACGTTTGACCCGCGCGGCATCGGCAAATCGGAAATTGAAGATCCGGCAGATTTGAAGAATCTTTCGATGCAGACTTTTGTCGCCGACGTTTTGCAAATTCTGGATGATTTGAAGTTTGAAAAGGCGAATATGCTGGGCGCGAGTTTCGGCAGTTTTGTCGCGCAGGAATTGGCTTTGAAATTTCCCGATCGGCTGAACAAACTTATTCTGGCTTGCACAACGGCGGGCGGCGCAAATCACGTTCGCCCGAGCGAGGAAATTTTGCGGTCTTTTTCGCCGAATCCGAATTTGACCGTCGGCGAGCGCATCCGAAAATTTATCCGTCCGGCTTTTACCGACGAATTCAATGCCAAACAAGCCGATGAAGTTGAAGAAGTATGCCGTCTGCGTGAATCAAGCGAAGTTGCCGACACGGTTTATTTCGCGCAATTGCAAGTTGCTTTTACATTTAATACGGCAGACCGAATCGGCGCGATTGAAAACGAAACTTTGGTGATAACGGGCGACAAAGACAATGTTGTCCCGATGCAGAATTCGCTGAATCTGGCGGAGAATTTGCCGAATGCAACTTTGAAAATTATCGAAAACGGCAGTCATATGTTTTTTATCGAAAATGCGGACGAATTTAATAAAACAATTACGAACTTTTTAAAAGGTGAAAGCGTGTAAATCTCAAAATTAAAGGAGATTAAAGTTTATGCCGAACGGAAAAGGTCAGATTGATTGTTGCTATTGTGTACATTTTCAAGGCGAATACAAAGGTTCAGACGCAATGTATGATGAAGGGTTTTGTAAGTTTCACAAAACCAAAATTCCTTCGACATTACCGAATTGGAATCATCGAATCTGTGCGGATATTGAGCCAACTGATTTTTTTGAAAAATCCTTAAAATACAATTCTTTAGAAGAAAGATTTGAATGGTTTGGTCAGGAATTAAAGCAAAATGTCCTTTATGAATTTCACTATAACGACCATAAAAACATTAAGAAATTGAAAGATTTATAAAATATGCGTAACGCAAAAATCATCGGGACAGGAATATCAGTTCCCGACAAAATCTTAACCAACGACGATCTGAGCGCGATGCTTGGCGAGAGCATCAACGAATTTGTCGAATCAAACCTCGGAATCCGCGAACGCCATGTTCTCGCCGACGACGAAAGCGCGGCTGATATTGCCACGATTGCGGCGCAAAATGCTTTGAAAGACGCGGGAATTTCCGCCGAAGAAATTGATCTGATCATCGTCGCGACCGATACGCCCGAATATCTTTCGCCCGGCACTTCGGTCGTTGTGCAGCATCGCATCGGCGCGAAACGGGCGGGAACGTTTGACACGAATGCGGCGTGCGCCGGATTCGTGACCGCGCTCGATACGGCTTGCAAATACATCATCGCCGACGCGAATTACAAAAATGTTTTGGTCATCGGAGTTTATGCGATGTCGAAATTCTTGGATTGGACGGAAAAGAAAACCGCGACGATCTTTGCCGACGGCGCGGGCGCGCTTTGTTTGCAGGCAGATGAATCGGGCACGAGCGGCGAACTTGCTTCAAAGCTCGAAGCGATGGGCGAATATCACGACTATTTGGGAATTTTCGCGGGCGGTTCGAAACTTCCGATCACGACGGAAGTTCTCGGGCAAGGGTATTACAACAAAGTCCGTTTTGCCAAACGCACCCCGCCCGAAATCAATTTCATCGGCTGGCAACGCATCGTCAAAGAACTCTTGCAACGCGAGAATTTAACGCTTGACGACATTAATTTATTCCTGTGGACGCAAGTTAATCTTTCAACGATCAAAGAAGTGATGACGGCGCTCGGTCAACCTTTTGAAAAGACGCACACGATCATGCAGAAATGGGGCTACACGGGTTCGGCGTGTATTCCGATGGTTTTGCACGACGCAATTTCCGCCGGAAAACTAAAACGCGGCGATACGGTTGTCTTTTGTGCTTCTGGCGGCGGCATCAATATGGCGGCGATGGTTTTTAAGTATTAAAGATTGATTTGAATAGAGTTTTTACGCATCATTTGTTTAATGCAAACATTGGAAAAGAAACTTCTGATATTGGATTTGGACGAAACGCTGATTTATGCAACGCAAGAAAAATTAGGGCGTGAGGCGGATTTCACCGTCGGTCAATATTTCGTTTATCAAAGACCTTTTTTGAATGAGTTTATAGATTTTTGTTTTGAACATTTTGAAGTTACGGTTTGGACAACGGCGACCAGATCTTATGCCGAAGAGATTTTGCAAACGATTTTGAAAACTGATCAAAAGCTGGAATTTCTTTGGACTCGTGAGAGATGTACATTGGCTTTTGATGAAGAAGAGCGAGAACATTATTTCGTCAAAAGAATGTATAAAATACGTCGTCGCGGATACAAACTCGAATCAGTTATTGTTGTTGATGACAGTCCAAATGTTTGGAAATGCAGTTATGGAAATTTAGTTCGTGTTAAGAGATTTGAAGGTGACGAAAACGATGATGAACTGAACATTTTGCCACTTTATCTCGGGAAATTAAAACAAGCACAAAATATTCGAGCAATCGAAAAAAGAAATTGGCGGAACAATCTTTAATGAAATATCAAAACATTTACAGTTTATTCCGCACACAAACCGCCAAATATCGCGGCGAAAATGTTTTTTACACGCGCGATGGCGATGGTTGGCGCGTCCAAACTTGGAATGATTTTGAAGAACAAGTCCACGATTTCGCGTGCGCTTTGCTTGCAAAAGGTTTGACGCGTGGCGCAAGCGTCGCAATCCTTGCCGGAAATATTCCCGAATGGACGATTGTTGATGTCGCGACGATTGCGGCGGGCGGTGTCGGTGTTGGAATTTATCCAACCAATTCGCCCGAACAATGCGCTTTTATTATTAATCATTCGGACGCGGAGTTTGTTGTTGTTGATACAAAGGTTCAATTGGAAAAGGTTTTGCAGTTTGATTTTCCGAAAGTTAAAGAGATTATTTGTTTGGAGAAAAACAACTCCGACCGTTTAGAGGCGGTCTTTGACCGCCGGAATTCGAGTATAGCAACCGGCGGTCAAAGACCGCCTCTAAACAGTATCGAATTGATTTTATATGCAGATTTTATTGCTTTCGGCAGAGAAAACCGCGAAGAATTCCTGCCGCAAGTCGAAGCAATCGGCTTCAATGCTAAAGCGGACGAAACCGCGATCATGGTTTATACTTCCGGCACGACCGGACAGCCGAAAGGCGCGATGTTGTCGCACAAATATATCTTGAATTCGGTCGAATCTCTGCGCCAATCGGTGCCGGTTTTTCACGAAGACACGGCGTTTTCATACTTGCCGGGCTGTCACGTTGCCGAGCGAATTTCGGGAATTTACAATCGTCTTTATAACGGCACGGCGGCGCATTTCGTTGATGATCTGTCAAAGCTTTATGCGTATATGTTCGAGGTGCGCCCGACGGTTTTTGCTTCTCTTCCGCGATTTTTCGAGAAGATTCACGCGAAGATCGTCGCCGAAAACGGCACGGACAAGGTTGATCCGCAGAAAGTCAAAGACGCATTCGGCGGAAATATACGGCTCCTGACGAGCGGCGGTGCGCCCTTGCCGAATGAGATCGCGCAATTCTTTACCGACGCAAATCTTCCCATTTTGCAGGCTTACGGATTGACGGAAAACATCTGCGTTGCCTTTAATACGGTCGAAAATCTAAAGTTCGGAACGGTCGGCAAACCGATGCCGATGTGCGAAATCCGCATTGCCCCGGACGGCGAAATTCTCGTCAAAAGCGCGATGATGTTTTCGGGTTATTACAAAGAC
>JANPDZ010000433.1:0-2828 GCA_031431735.1 Acidobacteriota bacterium
GTCGAGTATAATTAACATCCGGCGGTCACAGACCGCCTCTAAACGATGATTTTGATTTTGTTTAATGCTGTCCAAATCAAAAAAGCATCCCGCCAAAATAAAATCACTTCAGACAAATAACTAAAATTATAAAATCCGGAAAATTTCTTGCACTTTGTTAGGCTTTTCCGTAATGTTGTGCGTCTAAGCAGGGAAGTTTTGAAAAGTTGGAGGAAAATGGAATGAAGCAAATGGTCATTGATACTTTGAAAAATAGTCATACGCAGAAGGTTAGCTTTACTTATGTCGGTTCGACGGGCTTTGTATTCAGGGTTCTGCCGGGTGATTTCAGGACGGTCGCGCTCGCGATTGAGAACGACCGCATTGCTGTGCAACAAGGCGGTGCGCCCGCCGGCATGGCACGATACAGCACCCGAAACGACGGCAACAGCAAAGCCAATACGTTTTATCTTGCGAAAAACAACGCCGCGCCGAAGGTTTTTGAAAGTTTGCTGGTTCACGAATCCGTTCACGCGATCTTCGACTTAAAGGGAATCTCGATGCCGTGGCTCGATCAAGAGGCAATGGCGTATATCGCGCAGGGATTTTACATTATGAGCGCGGGCGAAGACGGCGGGCTTTCGCAACAGGCGTATTTAGGTCTGGAAGTTGCCAAAAGCTATCAAAACGGCGGCGGAGATTCTTTTTGGCCGGACGCTCTGCGGGCTTCTTTGCTGAGTGATCCGAGCTACAGCCAATACATAAATAAAACTTTTGAGGGTGACGGTTAAAACATCATCCGATTATCCGGATGATGTTTTAATGGACATCTTTCCTAAATGATTTTTTACCGCAGAGACGCTGAGACGCGGAGTTTTTTGAAAAAATATTTGGCAGATCAACGTCTGATTATCTCAAAAGTTGGCAGATTTTAAGTGTATCTTCCGAAAGTTTTTGTTTTCTCTCAGCGTCTCGGCGTCTCGGCGGTTAATCTTTTCTTAAAATTGGTCAATATTTATTTTGGAAAGATGTCTAATAATTGTAATGCGTCAGTAAAAAGTTAGGAATTCACATTTTGACAAATGCGGGCGTAAAACAACCCTTCCTGACTTGAAATTTGCTGTGAATTGATTGATAAACTTTCATCTTTTCTCAAATTAAAGGTGAAAAAGACCCGATCAAACCAATTAGTCGGGTAAGAGAATGACATTACTGCCATTCTCTCCCCTCAGAACCCATCGTGCGAGTTTCCCCGCAATAGGCTCAAGCCTTTGAAACGCTCTTTGACAGAACGCGCCGACTACTACCGCCGACTCAACCATACTAAACTGTCGTCCCTTTCTACTTTCGTAGTGAGAAGCGCACAAGCAAATGTTTCCATTGCTTTCATTTGCCTTCTTCTCTGAGTGGATTCAACAACTTTTCTGGTTGACACGCGACCAATCCCGAAGTCTGCTCGCTTTCGCGCCGAGTAATGTTTCAACTCGTATCCATTTCCGGTGCAAACCGGCATTCGCTTTTTCGGTTATCCCAAACCCGCACCGCTCTCGGCTTCTCTGACGAGTCGCTTTCCCCAAACGGAGCGATACGGGCTTACCACGTTCCACTTGAATACCACAGACGGTTTAGGTTCTGCCTTTTCGCCGGTAGCGCGGGCATCTCCGTTGGAAACGACCTGACTTTCCCTGCCTTGGCTACTTACCTTTTGGTCTCAGCCTATCAGCATCTTTGGCTGATTCCTTCTCACGACGTTTATCAGCAGTTCACTTTCATTAACCTTGCCGTCCTATTCTAGCGAACTCATCCGCCTTGATGCTGGCAGAAGTGCGCGCATTGTCCCAAAGGCTTTACACCCCGTCATTGCTAACGACGCATACTTTGGTAGAATCGGATTGGAAGAACAATCGGTGATGTCAAAACTAAAGGTTTAGCATCACAGCTACTCAAGCGACTTCGTGTCGCACCAGGTCTGGAAGGGTTGTTTTACGCCCGATCTTTTAGCACAGATTTTATCTGTAACTTTTTACTGAGGCACTACTAATAATTCCTTCCGTCTGATCTTACTAGCCGATCTGTTCGCCGTCTTTGCGATAAACAACCTTCTCGGGTGCCCGAAATTCTCTCGGAACAAGCGAAAAAATTCCGTAGATGACCATGATGGATACGCATAATCCGACGGCAAAAATAAATATTTGCATAGTTATCTGCCTCCCGCTTTGAGCTTGAAATAAATGCCGACACCGATAATCGAAGGCACCCAGATCCCGACAAAAACGCCGGTCAATTGTTGGTTCGCGCCAAAGATGCCGAACCATAACGAGACGGATAATAAAAACGAAATAAAAGCCGCGCCTAAAATAAAGTAATCTGATTTTTCTAACATATTTTCTCCAAAACTAAACCCGTTAAATTTTTAACTAAAAAAACATTTTCATTGCTAAATTCGCTCAAACCGCTCATTCGGATTCAGAATTCAATTAAATAGTATAAAATAATGATTGTCAAACCGCTCATTTGGTATTCTCAATATAAAGACAAAGGGAGATCTTGCGAGCTGTTTGAAAACCAAAATATGTTTGTCGAGTCAGAAAACCGGCAGTCTTCTCAGCAATGATAAATGTTCAGACCGATTGATCATCAGAGAATTTGGTAACTAAATGTAAAAAAACTTATAGTTGGCGGTGCCTTGCAAAATCCTTTATTATTTTGGGTGTAATTAAAAGTGTGACTTTTTATCAAAACCTTCGCCAAATCACTGGAGAAGAGTATTTTTGATGGCAAGATTGTGTGGAATCCGTAATTGATACCACAATATATGCCGGCAACGTTGGCGTTGTTATCGTCCAATT
>JANPDZ010000434.1:0-6017 GCA_031431735.1 Acidobacteriota bacterium
TACGGCTTAACTTGGCGCATATGGGCTGTTAGCCTGTTTAAATTTCGCGCCGCTAACCTGTTGATAATAAAGGAAAGCCGGAGAAACAGACTAACAGTCTGTTTTACGTTTTTTCCTTAACTTAACGCCATTGGTCTTTAGAGCGGCTTCTAAACGATTGAGTTTTTTTTACTGAAACATTACGCCGACATCTCAAATTGTCTTTACTTAACTGATAGCTTGCGTTATATTTAGTGAAAAGTTAATTTGCTATCTCCTTGTTTATATTTTCATTTGTTTTTTTTTACCTCAATACCTCAAAAGGAGACAATTATGAAAAGCAAATTATTTTTAACTTGCGGAATCCTCATCGTGTTTTTGGTTCTTTCCGTGCCGGTCACCGCTCAGACGGAAAACCTTTGCGATAAGAAAAATTCTGTAAACGAAAAGATACTCGGAATCGAATCTCAACAAATAAACGGATTCGAATTGGTTGATTTTTCCGGACAGGGCACCGACGAGATATTTCCTTCTAACAACGTCTGGCAGCCTTTCGGACCATACAGAACAATTAATGTATCGGACAAGCAGAAAATTGTCGGATTCGGTTCCGCTGTGTTCGGCACGACTTCGGGAACGGTCAGGATCGCGATCAGCCTTTGTTATGCGCCAAAGGGAAACTCGGTTTTGACGGCGTTCTCAGGAAATAATCATTTAACCGCCGATGTTGATTCCAGCCGCCATACCTTTTCGGTCAGTGCGAGCGGAACGCTTCCCGCCGGAAGCTATTCGGTTGGCTATTGCGTAATAAATCGCGGGACGCAGACGATTAACAACAATGATTATGTCAACGGCTGGCTAATGGTCATCAATTAAGCTGAGCTGACAATTTTAATCCGCAGAAAAAATGCGGCAATTTGATTGCCGGCGTTTTGTCGAAGTGTGTTTTAAC
This sequence comes from Acidobacteriota bacterium, assembly GCA_031431735.1. Taxonomy (GTDB): domain Bacteria; phylum Acidobacteriota; class Blastocatellia; order Pyrinomonadales; family Pyrinomonadaceae; genus JAFDVJ01. Next base: position 932 of record JANPDZ010000434.1, read on the forward strand.
CGGTTTTTTTTATTCGATCGGAGCGCCCTTCTCCTTCCACGCCGTCCAACCGCCGATCATTGAAAAAACGTTTGTGTAACCCATCTTTTGCAGATTGTCCGCCGCGAGTGCCGAACGATAACCGCCGCCGCAGTAAAGGATCAATTCCGTCGTTTTATCGGGAAACTGCCAGACAATATCGCGTTCGATGACACCGCGCCCGAGGTGTTTTGCGCTCTCGGCGTGGGCAGCGTTCCATTCGTTATCTTCGCGAACGTCGATTAGCGTCACGCCCGCTTCGATTCGTTCGAGCGTTTCGGCGACCGTGATCTCTTTGACGTTTGGCTGTATATCTTTAACTAATTGTTCAAATTCTTTTGAATGTTCCATAAATTTTTTACAAATTCTACTGAAATATGATTTGTTGATGCTTTTTTCGTGGTCTTTAATTTTACAAAAACCAATCTTGATTTTGTTGAATTTCCCGCGTTTTGTAAATAAAGCAGTGAGGGATTTCAATTGTCAGAGCCTTGCCGGATGTTAGAAAATCTTCGGCAGCTTTTTCTTTTGCTCGTTAAGGCTTTATAATGATTTTCGTATTTCCGTTCACTAAAAGATTCAATTGAAAAACAATTCGGTGCAGAAATCTTCAGTTCCGGCTGCCGCTCTGCATTTTTTTTCAGTAAAAAATGCAAGACGTTTACCGAATCGCCGTTCAATAATTTCATTGAACGATTGGCCTGATAATTGAGTCGCTCAATATTAAATTTAAGTTCTAAAAAAAACAGGAGATTAGTTAAATTATGAGAAAAGTTACTTTGGTTTTGTTGGTCGTATTTTGTCTGGGATTGGTGGGATGCAATAAAGATGCGGAATTTGAAGCATTTATTGCCGAGAATCATTCGGTAATTGAGGACATCGTCAAAAAAATTGATGCCAATCCGTCCCAAGCCGGCGTGGACGAAGCACAAAAGTCCTTTGATGCAAAAAAAGCCGGATTGAAAGCTAAATGGGATGCGATCAAAGAAGCCCGCGGTATGCAGGTTAGTGAAGCCGTCACCAAGAAATTGACTGATGGTATGACGGCTGATATGAAGATGCTGACTGACGTTCAGACAAAACATTCGCAGAAATTAGCCGCCGATGGCGAGGCAATGAACAAGTTCGTAAAACTTGTCAAGGATTACTCAGAAATTATTAAACCGTAAAGGTCTAAACTTTCAGGTTTCAACCCAATGCGGACAAGATTCATCGCTTGTCCGCGTTTTTTATTTTTGCAAACTAGCTGAATGCCTGAGAACTTCTTATAATGATTATTTTGTTATTTCAATAATTTTTTAGATACACGAGGTTAAAACATTGGCAGAACAATTTGATGTAGTAATAATCGGTTCCGGTCCCGGCGGTTACGTTGCCGCCGTTCGCGGTGCGCAGGTTGGCTTAAAAGTCGCGATCATCGAAAAGGAAAAAGATGCGCGGCTTGGCGGAACGTGCGGACTGCGCGGCTGTATTCCGACCAAAGCATTATTAAACGCGGCGCATCTTTACGAAAAAGCACAGCATTTTGAAAATTTCGGCCTTAAGGTCGAAGGCTTGTCTTATGATTTTGAAAAGGTTCAGGAATACAAATCCGGTGTTGTCGCAAAGAATTCGTCGGGCGTTTCGTATTTGATGAAAAAGAACAAGGTCACGGTCTTTAACGGTTTCGGCAAGATTGCAGGCCGTGGCAAGGTCGAAGTCGCCTATGAAGACGGCAAAAAGGAAACTATTGACGCAAAAAACATCATCATCGCGACGGGTTCGGTCGTGCGACCGATTCCGGGCTTTGAGGTTGACGGCAAATTGGTCGTCAATTCCGATCAGATCCTTGAATTAAACAACGTGCCGAAATCAATGGTCGTTTTAGGTTCGGGCGCGGTCGGCGTTGAATTCGCTTCGGTCTATTCGCGTTTTGGCTGCGACACGACGGTTGTCGAATTGATGGACAGAATTGTTCCGCTCGAAGACGCCGAAGTTTCCAAAGAGCTTGAACGCGCCTTCAAAAAACGCGGCATCAAATGTCTGACGGGCGTCAAGATGGACAAGCTCGAAAAGACGAAAACGAGCGTCAAAATTTCTGGCAAAGACGCAAAAGGCAAAGATGTCGCGCTCGAAGCCGAAATGCTGCTCGTCGCGATTGGCAGAATGCCTTACTTAGAAAAACTCGGACTCGAAAACACGCGCATCGTCGTCAATCCACGCGGCACGATCAAGGTCAACGAATATTGCGAAACCGACGAACCCGGAGTTTTCGCGATCGGTGACGTGATTGATACGGCGTGGCTCGCGCATCTCGCGTCAAAAGAAGGCATTCTGGTCGTTGAAAAACTCGCCGGTAAAAAGGTCGAACCGATCAACCAACGCCTCGTCCCGAACTGCACTTACTGTGATCCGGAAGTCGCATCAGTCGGCTTGACCGAAGCAAAGGCAAAAGAGCTCGGCTACGATGTCAAAGTCGGCAAATTCCCGTTCTCGGCATCAGGTAAGGCGCGAATCCTCGGCGAAACCGACGGCTTTGTCAAAATCGTCGCCGAGAAAAAATACGACGAAGTCTTAGGCGTTCACATCATCGGACCGCACGCCACCGAACTCTTGGCGGAAGCCTGCGTCGCGATGCAACTGGAAACCACCGCCGACGAACTCGGCAGAACAATCCACGCACACCCGACCGTCAGCGAAAGCGTCATGGAAGCCGCCGAAGGTGTTCACGATTTGACGATTCATATGTAAATAATGAAGCAGATTTTGCAAATCATTTTAGATACAAATATCTTAGTTGCCGCTTTTCGTTCACGGCGCGGAGCGGCAAATCTTTTGCTTGATAAACTCGATGATTCGCGTTGGCAGGTTAATGTTTCGACCGCTTTACTGCTCGAATACGAAGATGTTTTGAAGCGTCACGAAATGAACGATTTTATTTCGGAGCCTGATGTTGATGTTTTTCTCAATGGACTATGCACAATTGCCGAATGCCACGACATTTTTTATCTGTGGCGGCTGCTCGCAAAAGACCCGAATGATGCGTTTATTCTCGAACTTGCCGTGCGCGTCAATGCCAACTTTATTATCACCTACAACGCAAAAGACTTTTCCGCCGCCGCCGATTTTGGTATAAAATTAGTTACACCGAAAGAATTTTTAGAATTTAACGGAGATTTACAAAAATGACGACCATCAGCACCAAAATTCCCGACACTCTTTTTCGCCAAGCTAAAACGATTGCCGAACGCGAGGATATGACGCTTGACCAATTTATCGCGCTGGCTTTGGCAAGTCAGGTTTCAAGTTGGAATGTCGGTAAAACTTTCACCGAACGCGCCAAAAAAGGTGATTGGGGAAAGTCGCGCGAAATCTTAGCGAAAGCACCTGATATTGAGGCAGAAGATTTCGACAAACTTTAATCTCGAAACGGCGAAAGGCGTTCACGATTTGACGATTCATATGTAATTCGGCTTTCAATTATTGGCGGTTAATCGGATTAAAAGATTCGCTTGCCCCCCAATTTTCAAATCAATGGATAATCTCACACTTACCCGAAAAGCACGGCATTTAGCCAAAGAACTGCTCAAACAAGCCAAAGAAAACGAGCCAAACATCACCGCCGATTTGCAAAATATCGCCCGGGAAGTTTCCGCCGAAATGGTCGGTTTGGAGAACAAATTCAAATCTGAAATATCTTTAATTCGGAAAATCGCCGATACCGCAAAGGCAAGTTCGCAAGAGCTTTGGCAAGCGGCGGAAAGAATCAATGACGCTTTGCGTTACACGTTTGTTTTGCCGATTGAAAGCTACGCTGAAAGTTCCCGCCAGACGATAAGGCATTTGCGGAAAGCAGATTATCAAGTTCCCGCATATAAAATCTGGAACGCTTGGCGAAACATCGGAAGCGATAAAGACAGAGGTTATCGAGGAATCAATATCACAATAATTTCTTCTCAAAAGCAGAGATTTGAGTTACAATTTCACACGGAAGCGAGTTTTGAATTGAAAACCGAAAAACACAAATTATACAAAGAAGCAAGACTCACGGAAACTTTGCCCGAAAGACGCGCGGAAATTAAAGAAATTGTCCTCAAAAAAGCCGCAAAGGTTGAGATTCCAAAGGGAGTAAAACAATGGAATATGTAATTTTAAGAAACGAAGAAACAGGCGAAATCGAAAAGTTCGGACGGTTTGGGGAAAATTGGCTTCAAGAGCGATTTTATCAAGGCGAATGGATTTGGGACGAAGTATTAGACCGTGAGCTACTTGATGGTTTGTTGGAAAAAATCTCCGAAGCCGAAGCCGAAAGACTTATCGTTTTGCAACGCAGAAAAGAAAAAATTGCCGCGTGAATTTGAAGAAAAAGTTTGCTATGAAAGCCTCCGAAGGCGTTCACGATTTGACGATTCATAATATAATTTAGCGGCGAAAATTGTAAGGGCGGTAACAAGTATCGTCCTCTTCTAACTTTATGAAATGTTTTTATCATAATTCGCTTGATGCCGTAGGAATATGTAAGAACTGCAACAAAGGCGTTTGTCTTGATTGCGCCGCAGACGTAACTAACGGCATTGCCTGTAAAAATATTTGTGAAACTGAAGTTGAGGCGATAAATCAAATTGTTTACCGCAGTAAAACTTCATATCAAAAGGTAAGCTCAGCATATTTGAGAAATGCCTTTATTTCCTTACTGATCGGGATTATATTTTTAATTTACGGCGGAATAGACATTTCTTCGAGGTCTGTTTCCGGATGGTTCACATTTTTAATCGGGATAGTTTTTGTAGTCGGAGCGATTTTCTATTTCTCATTAGCGAAAAAATACACTCAAAGCTAGGATCAGTAGATGCAAAATTCAGACAATTATCGAAAGAAACTGCTGAAGTAATGGATAATGGATAATTGGTAATTGATAAATTCGGTTGTCCGTAAAGCATATTTATCAATTATCCATTATCAATTATGAGTCCACTCCGAAAAGTCATTTTTAGCAGTTTTAGGTCTTAAAATTGGATTTTACCATTTTTGAAATCCTTTGTTTTCAATGACTTACAAAACTACAAATTCAGCGATTGAACGATTTTTC
>JANPDZ010000435.1:0-3387 GCA_031431735.1 Acidobacteriota bacterium
CTTCAGTCGAAAGTTCTATTTTAGCCAACTCTGATTTTGTGCTAATCTTTTCCATATATTTGGTAAACTTTATCAGATATATGTTTTGTTGGGAAATTTCAGCCCAGCACCACTAGAGAGCACTCAAAATAGTAGAGAACGACAATTTTGTCCAAATTTAGCTGTCAGCTATTAGCTATCAGCTAAACCACTAATTTTTAATCTGACACGCGTAGAATTAAACAGGTGAGCAAATGTTCTCAGATATTTTGAAACGTTCAGAGTAAACCTTCGTGTCGCGCGTGAAACCGCGAAGCGCGGCGCGCTGCGGTTTCTCACGCATACAGTGCATAACTGCGGAACAAACATTATGTCGCAAAACTTCTTCCGACCTGGTTAAAAGCATCCAAACCATCCAGACCGCCGTTGGCATAAAAATTTACAAAAGTGTAGAGTTATTTTTATATGGAGTTGACAGTCGGAATCACAGGCGCGTCCGGCACGATTTACGCCTTTCGCACCCTTCAATTACTGGCGGCAAGCGGCGCGGTCGAAACGATAAATTTGGTGATGTCGGGCACCTCGGCAACCGTCGCACAGGTTGAAATGGGCGTTAATCTGAAAGATACGACAGCCGAAAAGATCAACGAATGGCTCGGTTTGGCGAAAGATTCAAAACTTATCCGTTTTTGGCGGCTCGATAATCTCGCGGCAAAACCTTCTTCGGGTTCAAATAAACAAGCCGGAATGATCATTGTGCCGTGTTCGATGGGAACACTTGGGGCGATCGCGACCGGCGCCGGAACAAATCTCATTCACCGTGCGGCGGATGTTTGTTTGAAGGAAGGACGTAAATTGGTGATCGTTCCGCGCGAAACGCCGTATAACGCGATCCATCTCGAAAATATGCTCAAACTCGCGCGAGCCGGTGCGCGGATTTTGCCTGCCAGTCCGGGATTCTATCATCGTCCGAAAACGATCGAGGAACTCGTCGAACACCTGTGTTTTCGGATCTTAGACCAATTCGACATTCCGCATTCAAAAAAATCCGCATGGACGGGCGAAGAAATTAAGCATGGAGAATGAAAATGAAATTTATACTTTTTTTTAGTTTTGTTGTTTTTGGTTTTTTTAGCATTTCAGCGCAGGAACGATACGTTAAACCGGTTGACGAAGCCGCCAAAGATGCGTCGTTTCTCATATTTCGGACAAAATTGATCGAAGCCGCCCAAAAGCGCGACGCGAAATATATTTTGAGCATTGTTGACCGCAAAATCGAACTCAGTTTCGGAGGTTTATACGGGATCGAAGATTTCAAAAAGACCTGGAAAATTAACAATCGAAAGAGCGAATTTTGGAAAGAATTTTTAACGGTGATGACGCATGGCGGTACTTTTTATAAAGGAGAAGGGAGTAAAATATTTTTCGCGCCTTACACTTTTAATACCTTCCCCGAAGATTTGGATGCTTTTGAGTATTCGGCAATTTTCGGAAACAATGTCAATCTTCGCGCCAAACCCGATTTGAAAGCAAAAACCATTGCTCAATTGTCATATAATGTCGTTAAAGTTGATTACGAAAATTCCGTCAAAAAGAAGGGCACAGAAGCTGAGTTTGTGTGGCTGAAAGTCGAAACGCTTGGCGGAATGAAAGGTTTTGTCAAAGCCGAGTTTGTGCGCAGTCCGATTGCTTACCGCGCCGGTTTTGAAAAGAAGAACGGCAAATGGAAAATGACGGTTTTTATTGCCGGAGATTGATCTTATGACAGATACGGTCGAAAGATTTTCAAATCGCGTCGAAAATTACGTCAAATATCGCCCCGGTTATCCAAATGAAGTTCTGGATTTGTTTCGAGACGAGATGAATTTGCGGGAAAATTCCGTAGTTGCCGACATCGGTTCGGGAACCGGAATTTCTGCGCACCTTTTTCTTGAAAACGGCAACAAGGTATTCGGGGTTGAACCGAATACGCTGATGCGGAAAGCGGCGGAAGATTTTTTGCACGGATTTCCAAAATTTAAAAGCGTTGACGGAACTGCCGAAAATACTCGTTTGCCGGATAATTCAGTTGATTTTATCATCGCGGCGCAGGCTTTTCACTGGTTTGACAAAGAAAAAACGCGCCCGGAATTCAACCGCATATTGCGCGTAAACGGCTTTGTTGCTTTGATTTGGAACGAACGGCAACTTGATTCAAACTTATTTTTGCGCAACTATGAAGAACTCCTGAAAAAATTTGGAACGGATTATGAAAAAGTCCGTCACGATAAGATTGATAAAGAAATTTTGAAAGTTTTTTTTCAAAGCGATTTTTCTTCAAAATCCTGTCTAAACGCGCAAGTGCTTGATTTTGAAGGATTAAAAGGCAGAATGCTGTCATCCTCTTATATGCCTTCGGAAACCGATGCGCGTTTTGAGCCGATGGTTATTGAACTCTGGCGCCTCTTTGAGAAATACGCCAAAAGCGGTAAAATACAACTTTTGTATAACACAAATATTTTTTACACTCGATTATAATATGAACGCAAACCCTGAAATAAAACCCGAAGTCAGAACAATCACTGTCGCCCATTCACCCGATTCAGACGATGCTTTTATGTTTTACGGCTTGGCAACAAACAAGCTCGAAACCGAAGGATTGAAATTTGTCCACACTTTAAAAGACATTCAATCGTTAAATGAAGACGCAAAAAATGGCGTGTTTGACGTGACTGCGATCAGTTTTCACGCTTACGCATACATTTCCGACAAATACGCGCTTTTGCCGCACGGCGCAAGCATCGGCGATAAATACGGTCCGATTCTCGTTTCAAAAGAACAATACAAACCCGAAGACATTCCGAATCTGAAAATCGCTATTCCGGGCGAAATGACGAGCGCGTTTCTTGCCTTTCGGATTTACAATCCCGATTTTGAATATGTGGTCGTGCCGTTTGACGAAATAATTGACGAAGTTCTGCGCGGAAAGGTTGATGCCGGACTGCTGATTCACGAAGGACAGCTTTTTTACAAACAAATGGGACTCAGCAAGATTCTTGACCTCGGCGAATGGTGGCACGAGTGGACAGGTTTGCCGCTGCCGATGGGCGGAAATGCGATTCGGCGCGATTTAGGCGAAGAATTAATGAAAAAAGTTTCCAAACATCTTCATCAAAGCATCGTTTATTCGATGGAAAACCGCGAAGACGCGCTTGCTTACGCAATGCAGTTTGCCCGCGATATGCCGCCCGAACTTGCCGACCGCTTTGTCGCAATGTGGGTTAACGACCTCACGCTCGATTACGGAGAGCGAGGCAAAGAAGGTGTCAAAAGACTGCTTCAGGAAGGTTTTGACAAAGGCATTATCAAAACACGCGTCGAAATTGATTTTGTTGATTGACACTCTCCACCTAAACCGAAACGGTTATA
>JANPDZ010000436.1:0-1765 GCA_031431735.1 Acidobacteriota bacterium
AAACGCTAAAAGACGCTAAAAAAAGCGAAAATGATTCAATCTAATTTTCTATTTCGTGTCTTTCGCGTCATTTCGCGGGCAACTTTCTTAAAAAGTTCCAACAAATTCCAACTAAGCAATAACTATGCCGCTCAGTAATGATTTCATCGTCAAAGTTACCCAACCCGTCCGCATTTTTCGCGCCCCTGTTTCGCCGTGCGAGCCTTCCCAGATGGCAAAAGCGATCTGCGACGGTTGTTCCCCTGAAAGTCCTTCGGGAATCGGCCGCGTGATGACAACTGTCCAGCCTTTATCGGTGCGAACACCTTTTCCTTTTGAAAAGGCAAGCGGATTCGGCGAAAGCGTTCCGGGACCTTCGGCGATCAAATCTTCGACGGGCTGTTGACGCGGACCTTGCCGATTCCCTGTCCGAACATTCCTTTGCGGACGAGCGAATCAGTCATCCACGTCGGTTTCAGCCAACCGCGGGTTGCCGATTGGTGCGAGCCTGAACAAAACATTGCCTGATAATTGGTCAGTTCGTTTTTTGCCAAACCGTCTTTGCGTGTTTTTTGACCTTTTTGCGAGCCGGGCGTTGCGGCATACATATTGAACCACATGCGCGTCACGCCGCGCGGCGTGCCGGGATAATACCGAACGCGGCACATCAGACGAGCAACTTCATATTCCTCTTTTCTCTCTTTCCAACCGCGAAACGGCCGGTCTTCGGGATCCGCGTCCCACCAAACGTAATCGCCCCATTCATTTCTGAGTTTTTCGGAAACGACGTTTTGCGTCGTTTGTTGAATCGGAGGCGGTTCTTTTTCGCCTTCTTTGACAATAAAAGTTGATTTCAATACGGCAGGTGAACCGCCGAAAATTTCGCTTACCTTTAAATACTTGAGCGTGTCCATCCGCACCAGAATCGGCATATCGGTCCATTGGCGGACATATTCGGCATCGTAAAGTTTCTCCTGCAAAATGACATTGGAAAGTCCGAGTGCGAGAGCCGGAGTTGTGCCGGGACGCACAACAACAACTTCATCGGCTTTGGTCGCGGTTGCCGAATATTCGCAAGCAATGACAACGATCTTAGTGCCTTTGACACGGGCTTCAGTCAGCCAATGCGCGTCGGGCATCTTGGTCGTGATCCAGTTCATACCCCAAACGACGACGGTTTTGGCTTGCGCGACGGAATTCAAATCGAATTCAACCGTTTGCTGACCCGCCAATCAATCAACTATTTGGTCGAACAAATCGGCAAACGCGCAAAACTGAATTTCAAGGTCAATCCGCATATGCTACGGCATTCAACCGGTTACTATCTGGCAAACAAAGGCTGCGACACCAGACTTATCCAGGACTATCTCGGACATCGAAATATTACCCACACGGTTCGCTACACGCGAACCTCAGCCCACCGATTTGAAGGACTTTGGCGGTAAATCCTATGGGACTTTTCCCCCGATTGTGGGAACTTACCCTATAAAGTCCACGCTTCGGCGTGCAACCGCCAGCGAAACGCGGCGGTTAAGCCGTCTAATGGTCATTGAAAATTAAACACGACAATAAATTGACGGCTGGGAGCGCAGGCTGCCAGCCTGCCCGCCGTGCAAGCGAAGCGAGAACGGCGGTCTGCGCTATCTAGTCGTTCCTTAAAAAGTCTGTTAAAACCTAAATATTTGGGCAATACTTAGCTTGGCTTTCAAATTCGGATTTTCCCGAAACGCTAAACTATGTGTGTTCAATAAGTTACATTTTTCATAAAATCGCTAAAAACCAAATT
>JANPDZ010000437.1:0-2338 GCA_031431735.1 Acidobacteriota bacterium
GTAATCGGTCAGTAAAAAGTTAAGAAAAAGAATTTTGCCCGCGAAATACGCGAAATGGCGCGAAAAAAAGAAATTAAACTAAATTTATTTTCAATTTTCTTTTGTTTTTTAGCGTATGCGCGCGTATTTCGCGGGCAAAAAAAAGGTTTCACCATAAACCTATGGCTGTAACTTTTTATTGAGGCATTACGAATTAAAATATGGTCGAAGAAGAATTAAACTGGAAAGCCGCCGCTGATTTGAAAGGGATTTATGAATTGCGAACTGTTGACGCGGTTGTTGCCCGGTTAGCGTCGGTCAGCGAAACCAAAATCGTCGGGAGCCTTGAAAATTCAGATAAAAAGAAAATCTGGCTGTTTGAAATTGAAGAAGCATTGTTTTCACCGGCGGTCAAAATTATCAATCCGAAAACCAAAGAAGAACTTGGCAAGATCTCGCTCGGAATGCTCCGTAATGGCGATGTTGAAATAACAAACGGTCCGAAATTCAGTTGGACGCATCCGGGTTGGTCGAGTTCTGATCGCGTGTGGCTTGATTCCGGCGGAGAAAAGCTGCTGACTTTTGGATTAGACGACAGCGAAAAAGCAGAAACTTCGGTTGAAATCAAAATTGAGGAAAAATGCTCAAGCGTCAAAGAACAATGGCTCTTGATAATACTTGGCTGGGCATTGATCGTCCGCGAAAAAAACGAAGCCGGAACAAAAAAATTGGCAAGCGGTAATCCGCAGGAATATTCCGACAAAGAAACTTTTGCCAAAGCATTGAATATAGAAATTCCGATTGAGCAAACCCAAACTGAAATAGAGAAAACTGTTCTTAAATCCGATTCAGGTAAAAACGAATCAGAAAAATTAGATACCGAAACGCTCGGCGAAACAGTTGTTGATGGAGTTATTGAATATGGTTTCGATATTATCGCAGACATTTTTAAATAAGCTTTGATATTGCAAACCCTGAAATGATTCAAACTCCTTAAAATGTTAGGATTTAACTTTATAACTCACGTTACGCAGGTCGAAAAAGTTTTCACCGCAAAGGACGCTAAGGTCGCAAAGTAAAAAAGGATTGACAAAAAGTTTGGTTAAATATATTTACGCTGAAAACGCCGAGCGAAGACACACAAAAACTCGTCCTTTTTCATTTAAAAAGAATGTTTCGATTGAAAATGAAGAGTTATCAAACGGTATTTCAAAAAACTTTGCGTCCTTAGCGTCCTTTGCGGTAATATTTCTTAAATTGCGTAAGGTGAGTTTATAAGATCAAGATGGATTCGGTCGCCGCAACGGCAAGCAATAATACAAGATTTTTAACCGAAGGCGTGCGTTCGATGTTTCTTTCGACGCTTGCTTTTTCGCTCGCCAATGTATGCGTCAAACAGATTTCGCATATTCCCGTAATGGAAGTCGTCTTTTTTCGTTGTCTGTTCGGCGTGGCATTTTGTTACGTTGCATTGAAACGAGATAATGCGAGTTTGAAGGGTTCGAACCGTAAACTCTTATTTTTACGTGGACTTTTCGGGACGACCGCGCTTTATTTTTTCTTTGTCACATTACAAAAAATTCCAATCGCTTCGGCGATGACAATTCAATATCTATCGCCGATCTTTACGACGATCATCGCGATATTTCTGCTCAAAGAAAAGGTCAAACTTCCGCAGTGGCTTTTTTATGCGATCGCTTTTTCGGGCGTTCTTTTTATCGAACAATTCGACAATCGGGTTTCGCTTTTTTATCTCGTGATCGGCATTATTTCGGCGTTTTGTTCCGGAATGGCATACAATCTTGTGCGAAGTCTGCGCGAACGCGAGCATCCGTTGACGGTTGTTCTTCATTTTCAACTCACCGGATTGATCGCCGGGTTTTTTCTTATGTTTTTTGATTGGAAACTGCCGGTCGGTTGGGATTGGTTTTATCTGTTGATGATCGGTGTGACCTCGCAAATCGGGCAAATATTTCTAACCAATGCTTTACAAAAAGAAAAAGCGGCAAGCGTCGCGATCATCAATTATTCGGGTTTGATCTACGGAATATCAATTGGCTGGATATTGTTCGGTGAGTCGCAGAGCTCCGGCTCTTTATTCGGAATGTTTTTGGTTGTATTTGGTGTATTTCTGAGCATTTATTACGGCCGAAGACGTATCAGTGTTGAAGAATTGGAAGTTACAAAAAGCTGAAAATATAATGTCTCAGTGATTAATTAGTCGTTCCTTAAAAAGTCTGTTAAAACCTAAATATTTGGGCAATACTTAGCTTGGCTTTCAAATTCGGATTTTCCCGAAACGCTAAACTATGTGTGTTCAATAAGTTACATTTTTCATAAAATCGCTAAAAACCAAATT
>JANPDZ010000438.1:0-3420 GCA_031431735.1 Acidobacteriota bacterium
AAGTAGTGAAACCGCGTTCCAAACGGAGCGTTAATAAGGCTTGAGCCGGATGCGGTGAAAGTCGCAAGTCCGGTTCTTAGGGGGCGGAGTGTCAGCAATGTCACTCTGCTACCCGACTTGGGCGGCGCGTTATTTGTCAAATTTCATCCTTTGCATTAAATCAATAAAACGCGGTTCGTTTCGGAGATTGTTCCACTTCGGCTCGACTTTCAAAAACACCATCAGCAAGTTTTTTTCCGCGAAACTTTTTTCCAGATAATCGAGTGCTTTGTCCGACTCGCCAAGTCCATTATAAACGACCGCAAAAATATACGGCGGAACATAACGTGTGTTCGACAGTTTCAACAATTCGTCAAGCACCGTTCGCGCTTCCGTCTGTTTGCCCCATCTCCCCAGAGCATAAGCGCGATAAGCCTTCGACTGTAGGTTACCGGAAAGTTCTTCGGCTTTTTTGATGGCGGTGACGGCTTCGGCGTGCATTCCTTTTTCGGTATAAACGCCGGAAATGAACAAATGTGAAAGCCAGAAGTTCGAGTTTAATTCAATTGTCTTGTTTAGACGGTCAAGAGCTTCGTCCGGTTTTCCGGCGAAAAAAAGAATTTGTCCTTCGAGCGCATTAGTTTTCAAAGATACCGGGTCAAGTTCTCGTGCAAGTTTTATTTCGGCGAGTGCCTGCTCGTGTCGTCCGGTATTTGAAAGTAAATGCGCGTAGCCGAAATGCGCTTCCGCGCTGTTCGGATTAAGTTCCAATGCCCGACGATATTCTTTTTCCGCCGCCTGCCAATCCCAGTTATACCAAAAAATTATCAAACCCAAAGCGGCATGAGCTTCGGCGAGCGTTTCGTCAATCCCGATTGCCTGCGATGCCGCCGCTTTCGCTTTCGGCAAGACCTCCCAAGAAGGCACATCACTAGTCAATGCCATCGGGAGATAAGTTTCGGCGAGTCCGACATAGGCAAGCGCATAGTTCGGGTCAATTTCGATTGCCTGTTGAAAATACGCAATACCTTTGTCGGTTTCCGCCCGCGTCAAATTAAGCGAGTGGTAACGTCCCTTCATATAAAGTTGGTATGCTTCGACGTTTTCCGTCGGACGTTTTTTCTCCGCACGTCCGAGCCGAATTTTTAGAGCCGCCGCGACTCGTTCCGAAATTGAATCCTGGACGGCGAAAATGTCGGTAAATTTCTCGTCAAATTGTCCCGCCCACAATTGTTTGCCGTCGCTCGTCCGAAGCAGCCGCGCCGAAACTCTGATTCGCTCGCCGGAGTTTTGAATCGTGCCGTCCAAAACGGCTTCCGTTTCGAGTTCGCGTCCGGCAATCAGTGAATCTTGTTCGACGGAATTATATCGGCGAATCGCGCTCAAAGGTCGAACGGTAATTTCCTCACCGCCGCTCAGTTTTGAAATCAAACTGTCCGCCATTCCGAGTTCCAAAGCCTCGTCCCGCTTTTCCGCGACCAAAGACTTAAACGGCAGAACGGCGACGGTTTTTATCGGCGCGGCGACGGATTTTTCATTTCTCCGCCAAGCATAAAAACCGAGCAAACTCAAACCGATAATCAACGCGCTGAAAACCGCGACGAGCCGAAAGCGGTTCGGATTTTTGTCCTTTGTCCTTTGTAATTTGTCCTTTGTAATTTGGTTTTCGGTCTTTAGTTTTTGGTCTTGATTAGTTTCAAGTTTCAAGTTCAAAGTTTCAGGTTCGCTTTTGTTTTGTGATTCGTTGTTTAATTTAGAAGTTGAAATTTCAGATTCAACCAAACTTGAAACTTGAAACTCGGAACTTGAAACTTGAACAGAGGCGACAAATTTATAACCGTGTCCCGGAACAGTTACGATAAAACGATGTTCGCCGGGTTTTTCGCCAAACACGCGCCGCAGAATCGAGATGTTTTGCGTCAGATTGTTTTCTTCGACAATCGTATCCGACCAAATTTCGCGCATCAACTCATCTTTTTCAAGAACTTTTCCGTTGTGTCGGACAAGATAAAGCAAAGTGTCAAAAGCTTTCGGCATCAGCGGCACGATTTCGTCAACGCCTTTTAATAGCAGACGTTTCGCCGCATCGAGGCGAAAATTACCAAACTCGTAAATGTGCGTTTGCGGCTCATTCATCACGATTCTCACAAATTCTCATAAATTCTCAGCCAAATTCTAACGATTTTCACAACGGTTATTTGTGACTATGACACTTATCAGCACGGAACAAAATGTTTCGGCTGAAATAATCTAAAAATAAAGAGGAAATAAAAATGAAAAACAACATTGTGAAAATAATCGGCGGAATGGTTCTGGCGATTTTGGTGATTTCAACTTTGACCTTCTTAGCGTCTGCTCAGAGCGATTCCGAAAGTCAAAACGGCGGCGGCAGATTGGAAGGAACGTGGGACGTGCAGGTAACACTTCGCAACTGTCAAACCGGCGCACCAATCAGAACTTTTGCGTCAATCGGAACATTTATGTTTGGCGGAACGATGCTCGATTCAACATCCGGCATCCCACAATCTCTGCACACGCCCGGACAAGGTGTTTGGAGTCACGCAGGCGGAAACACCTATCGTTTCAAGTTCAAGTCTTTCAGTTTTGACGCAAGCGGTAATTTTACCGGCTGGACAATCATCAGCCACGAGGCAAATCTAAATCGCACTGCCGATGAATACGAGTCAGCCGGAACTGCGGAAATCTACGATCCAAATGGCGCATTATTATTTACCGGCTGCTCAACGACCACAGCCACGCGGTTTGAATAAACGGCAAAAAACCGTGAGTTCGGCGATTAAGCCTATCGAGTTTCACCTTTAAATTTACACTTTTAAATTGCTTGCTTCGGCAAGCAATTTTTTTGTCAAACCGCCATAAAGTTCCACCGATTTTTCCAAACACATTCAACTTTAACTTTCGGTGGCACACACACGACAGCAACATAACGCTTGAGATGACGTGGGGCGAAACCGCCACCACGCCCGTTTGAGTTTGACGGACAAGCTAACAAACAAAGTCGCTGTTTCGCCCTCACGTCCATTGAATTGGGTGCGACACGAAGTCGCGTAAATAGCTGTGATGGTCAATTTATTGAAACATCACCGATTGTTCTACCAATCTGATTCTACCAAAGTATGCGTCGTTAGCAATGACGGGGTGTAAAGCCTTTGGGACAATGTAGCCGTCGCTTTCAGCATCAGGAAGGCGCGGAGCTAGAATTGAGTAGTATGGTTAATGAAAGTGAACTGCTGATAAATGTCCGTTTTTGGAAACAAGCCAAAGATGCTGAGAGGCTTGAGGTGCGACACGAAGTCGCGTAAATAGCTGTGATGCTTAACCTTGGAGTTATGACATCATCTCTTGTTCTTCCAAGAGTCTCCTACGAGAACGTGCGTCGTGGGTAACGACGGGGTGCGAAGCTTCTCGGACAATGTAGCT